>QMWT01000008.1 GCA_003661775.1 Thermoprotei archaeon | reverse complement strand
TTTAATCTGAGATATTGTTTCATATTCCCTAACGCTAGGTATTTCAACTGATATAGCTATTAGATATTTCCTATTGAACTTCAATCTTATTAAGGGATTTAAACCCAATGCTCTAGCTACTAGATAATGCATAATCTCATGAGTTATTAGTAATGGTATTAGACCTAGTAAACATGTAATTACTAACACTTAAATCTCACCTCGTCAGTAGAGAGGGAGTTCAGCGAAACTGTTCCATCAATATTAAGAAAAGTTTCGAGACGAATCTAGTTTACTGAAGCGAATAGAGTATTACTAATTAATGTCTAAAAAGTCCAGTAATTTTGTAAGATCCTCTTTAAGCTCGTCACTAATTCCTTAACTTCTTTTCGAGGTCTAAGTTGTTGAATTTCGTATTTTACCATACGAGACTTTTTAAGAATTGAAATGAATTTAGGAAGTGCTACTGATAATCCTTCTTCATAACCACCTTCTAAAACAGCTAATATCTTTCCACTGCTGTATTCTTTAGCTATATTTACAATTTTTGATGCTAATATTTCATATCCTCTAGTAGTGAGTCTCATTAATGCTAGTGGTTCATTTATATAAGCATCAAAACCTGCAGATACTAGAACTAGTCTTGGTTTGAATTCTCTGATTATTGGTTCTACTATTTCAATCCATGCATAGATATAGTCATGATCTGTACTATATGGTGGAAGTGCTATATTTATCTTGGTCCCTTCAGCATCTTTGCCTCCTAAATCTGTGATATCTCCTGTTCCTGGGTAAATACCGTATTGGTGGAAATCTATATGTAGAATTCTTGATTCATTCCAGAATATCTCTTGAGTACCATTGCCGTGGTGAACATCTATATCTATGATTACTATTCTTTCAACTCCTTGTCTAAGTGCTTTGTAAGAAGCTATAGCTATATTGTTAAATATACAGAAACCTTGAGTTAAAGCACTTAGAGCTCTTCCTGCCTTACCACAATGATGTCCTGGAGGTCTTACAAGAGCAAATACTCTCTTCGTTTTCTTCTTTAGTAAAAGTTCTATACCTTCAATACATGCTCCTACAGCAAGAAGTGCTACTTGAAATGTGTATTTATTAACATAAGTATCTTGATCTAGAAAATTCAGTCCTTCTCTAGATAATAACTCAACATACTTAACATAATTAGGATCATGAACCTCCTCAACAAGATCTCTAGATCTAATACGTGGTTCATATAAATCACTACGTGTAATAACATTCTCTTTAAAACAAGAACTAAGAGCAATATCTAAACGCCTAGCATTCTCAACATGAAAACCCCGAGGATCATTATGAAGCTTAAACTCATCACTATACATCAAAACAAAATCTCGCATAACAAACACCATATCACTACTTATGAAAAATACTTAATAATTGTAATAATAAATTGATGATAGGCGGCGGTCGTCTAGCCTGGTCTAGGACGCCGGCCCCCCAAGCCGGAGGTCCCGGGTTCAAATCCCGGCCGCCGCACTAACTCTCCATCAACTGACGTTCTTCTTTCATATTGGCTCAAGTGGTTACTTGCATATCGGGAGAGCTCCTTTCATATCACCATTTTCCGCCTTTCATATCAGCATAAATATTCGATTCTGATATTATCTCCTGAGGCTGAGGGTTTGGTAGACCCCAAGCTCGTTGATCTCAGCACTATAGATGATGAGACTAGGTATAGGATATTCGACTACCTATGGTTTGAGAAGCGTGTCTCGAGTACGGACCTCGGTATCTCGCCTACATTAGCTAACAAGATCAAGAATAGGAAGGCTAAGGTAACGGATATAACTTTAGCTAAGATGCTTGAGTTCCTCACGTTAGAGGAGTTCGCTAGGCTAACAGGTAAATACGTAGTAGAGAAGGTTGAGCCACATACCGTTGTACAGGTACTCAAAGCTGCTCTAGCTGATCCAGACCTCAGGTGGCTCGTAGTAGACATCGTATTGAGAGAGGTTGGTGCAGAGATCAGGAAGTTTAGAGATACCTATAGAGTAACCGATGAAGATCTTAGGAAGTTCGAGAAGATCATCAGCAAACTATCCCGCAAAACAAGAGAGGAATACAAAGCAATCTACGACGCTCTCAAGGATCTAGACTTCGAACTAACACCCGATAAGCTTAGAGAATACATAGAAGAGCTTACTGAGGAACACCGTGAGAAACACCCCAGCATACCTGGGCACATAGCCAAGGCTTTGAAGAAGTTCATAAAAGAAGTGATCATACCTAAAGACCCTATTCTTGGGCAGAGACTCTACAACTCGTTTAGGATCCCTAAAGAGAGAAGGAAGAGCAAAATGGAGCAAGCACTTGAAGGTAAGAGGATTACGATAACTATAGACGATATAAAGAAGGTTGCTAAAGAGTTCGAAAACATTGACCCACGGGAGATCAAGACCAGTAAATACCATATCATGGCTGCGAAGACGCTCTTCGTACTCATGGCGGAATCAGGGCTTAGAAGCGGAGAGATATTCAAGCTTACCCTAGATCAGGTAGATGACGATGAGAGAATCATTAAGGTTATGAGCCTTGAAGGTACTAAGAGAGGGTTCATAACGTTCTTCACAGAGAAGACCAGAGAGTTGCTAAGAGGATACCTGAAGGTTAGGGAGGAGTTTCTGAAGAGGTATAGTGTTGCTATGGCTAACCTAGGCTTAGATCTAGAAGCTATTAAGCAAAAGCTGTTCCCGTTTAAGGAGCGGGAGCTCCGTAGAGTGATTAGAGCAGCTATGGAGAGAGCACTAGGCAGGGTATTCGATCTCTACGAACTACGCTCGTTCTTCTCCTCGTGGCTAACCTATAGAGGAGTTCCGGAGTGGGTTATCAACATCATGCAAGGTAGGACGAGCGAGAAAGACATAAAGGTCATACACACATTGTCAAGCGATATACTTAGGCAGTACTACCGCGTACCAATAATGAAGCCTGAGGACTTCATAAAGTGGATAAGAAACACATGGTACGATCCAAACATCTACTGCGTACTATGCGACTAAACACTGGTATAGAGAGGTGATTACAGTGAAGATCATGGTTATCAGCGATCTTCATTACGATAAGCGCATCTTCCACGGCATCGATGAATCTAAGGCATGGAGATGGCTATTAGATATCGTAGATTACCACAAGCCAAGTCTACTGATTTCCCTTGGTGATTGGGGTGAAGCTATCAACGAGGTCGAATTCTATGAGTTGTTAAGGAGAGTTAGAGTTTGGAGTATCTACGGTAATCACGAGAACCTTGAAGTACTTAGGAAGATGTACAACATCCTTACGGATAAGTATGAACCTGTTCTCTTAGACAATGGTGAGGTTAGAGAGTTCGATGGACTAAGGTTTGGCGGAATAAACGGTATTGTTGCTCTACGGAGGCGGGAAAGAAAAGGAGTGCTAAGGAAGCGGCCAAAAGAATTCATTGCAGTAGCGAAGAGGTTATCTGGCAAAATAGATATCCTCTTACTCCACGACTCGCCCTGGTTAGAGGAGTACGCTGGCAAGATAGCTTGTGATGAGCGAGTAACCGCGGTCGGTATAGCTATCTACGAAGCGAAACCAAAGATGGTCTTCTGCGGGCACCTACATCTATCGCCATACACAGTACACAGGTTCGAATATGGAACTCTATACATACGCATAGACACGTCACAGAAACACAGATGCTATGCAATTTTCTATCCTAATAGCATGGAGATAGAGATTTGGTATGATACAAAGATCTCTAAGATTCTTGAAGCCAAAGAGATGATCTGCATCACTAGTTCTAGTTGAGAAGGAGCTTGAGCATTCTCACTAGGACTAGAAAACAGCTAACGATAGGTTAGAATATTTTACAGTGCTATTGCAATGTTTTTAGAACCCCTAACATCGTAGCCTTTGTTACATATTACAATGTATATGATATCTATTTTGCACGTCTCCTCATAGTTTCCAACGATCCTCGCCTTCCCGTCTATATGCAAGATCTGTTACCGTCAGATTTGTTGAACCATAGTATTTTCCATGGTAGACTATGTTCTCTGAATAGCATATCTGGTAGTATACAGCGAATTTTGCATGATTCAGAAACTCGTAGCTAGGGTGATAAACTACGGTATAACATCTATCTCTTAAGAGATCTATCGCTTGCTTCTGCAAAACCCTCATATGCCTGGGAAGTTTTGAGGGTGCGGTGGTTCTAACTAGACATACAAAGTTCTTCGGCGACAGGTTGACGGTATTGCGAATCTCTTCCAGTAGCTGATTTCCATTGTACACAACTCTAGGCGATATTATGAGGCTCGAAATATAGAGCAGGGCTATAACATCATGTTGCTGATGAATGCAATTGCTAAATCTGCTCCTAATTGAGGAAATTAACCTCCATAGACTTCTAAGCGCATTATCTGAATCTGAATGTTTTATGAACACTATAACACCCCTTAAGTACTAGTCCAACAGCATGTGATATGCCATTATCTCATGGCCGATGTTTGTAGCGATAAATAGGTTCCCTATAAAGAACTAATACCTTTTACTAAGTATGCGAAAGCTATTCTAGAAAAATGTTAAAGGAGTTTCCAAGCTAGGTACTCTTGAGTCTAACTATATTCAAACTTGATTAAGTATAACTATACTAATTACTATCGGTGTTAAAGGTGCCTCCGAACGTTGAGGTTATGGATTCTAAGGTTTGTGAAAATAGTTTAAAGCCTTGTATAGAGTTTCGCCTTAAAGTTACTTGTGAACTGGACGAAGTCCCTATATCTGTCCACGGATTGCTGTACTCGGAGGATGGAAAGCTTATAGCATACTTATTGCCAGGAATACCTCGGTCTACATCGCAGGGTTTTTAGCTACGGTTTAATGGTTCGTATGTCCGCGGAGTATGAAAGGCAGAAATCAAAAGGCGTTGTACAGGTAGGGTACCTAAATCTTGTTGCTTTCCTAGATCATGATGCTGTGAGACACATCGAGGTTGTTCGTGAGAAGAATCCTAAGCACGATGTTGTGTTTAAGCTTGTTATAGACATAGTCTATGTACGTTCCAACGTCGTTCTATCTCACCTACATGAAGTAAGGCTAAGTGAATTACCAGAGCCTATGAGAGGGGCTTTGGAAAGCGTTAGAGTAGGTAGTAGAGGAGAGAGGCCTGAGTCCATAATAGTGTACGGTTATGATCCTAAGTTCGCTACTACACGAACAAATATATGGGTTCTCTCAGCTGATGGCAGACCAGTTGTTCTAAACCTCAATAGAGTAGCTAAAGAGGTTCAGTATCGCATTCACTTTAGTGACTGGATACATGATTACCTACCTAAGCTCGGTAGGAGGATCTTCGTTATTGAGGTACCGGCTACTGAGACAAAACCGGAATATGAGCATTTGATCAGGGCGGTAGAGGATCTTGAACTAGCGTTTAAGCAGTATAGAGAGGGTAGGTATGGAGAGGCGATACTAACTCTAAGGAACATAGTTATGAATCATCTACTAAGAGAATTCGTGGAGATAGAGAGGGAGGGGAAGAAGGTTCGTGAGCGTAGGCTCGATAGTAGGGTAAAGAACTTGGTATTGGCAAGTGTACCCGAAGCTTATAGAGATGAATACAAAGATGTGATCAAGGCTATTGAAGACATCTTGAGAAGCACCCTGAAACACCATCTAAGCAAATTTGTTCACCTTGATACAGGAAAACTCCTTAGAATGCCTCTAAGAGAGGATGTCGAGCACCTATTGATGATCATAACATCAACATTAAAGTACCTAGTAGCGCTATCAACTGTCAAGAATAGCGGAGGTAGCGCTTAGTAAGCTTATGCAGACACAGTGCATATGTTTCCCAGATAGCACTTCAAGGTATGGTTCGATCCATGGACCAGATACCTAAGGAGTGTGAATAACTATGTCCAGGGAAGAATTGGCACTAGCTCTGTTGAGGATCGCTGAGCTAGATCTTAAGGCATCGAAAATCCTCCTTGATAATGGGCTCTATACTCAAGCTGTATTCTACGCTCAGCAATGCTGTGAAAAAGCGTATAAGGCATTCCTGGTCTTCGCTGAGTTAGCGAAAGGAGGAGAGGTTCTTAGCAAATCTATAAGCCACTACCCATTTAGTAAAGGGCTTCAATTCCTCATAGACAAAGCTGTTAAGGAGCTTATAGAAGAGCATGGTATGGACGAGAAGAGCTTTGAGAAGGTGTTGGAACCATACCTAGAGTTTTCCCAGGCATCTTCGTTAACGAGCTTCGTTGAGAACCTGAAGAGGAAGATCGAAGATCTCGTGACAAGCACTATTGGCGAACTTAGCGCAGAGAAACTCTGCGAACCACTAACCAAGGATACCGAGAAGCAGATCGACGAGATCATAGATACCATAACAATAACTCTCCTCGACGTTGAAACGTTTCTCGAAAGCATTAAGCTAGGACCCATAATCTGCAAACTCCTAAAACTTCTTCATGTAAGTGAAGAGAAGCTTAGGGCAAAGCTTGACGTGGTATCGTGGTCAATCTCTAGACCACTACTCTTAGCTAAAACCGCACTATACGTCTTCTTAATAGCATCAGTATTCTTAGAGAGATTTGCTGTAGCATCCAGATACCCAGGGGAGATAGATCCATCGAAAGACATAAAGTACAACAGCATGATCACGAAAATAGCAAGAGACTTCATAAACTACGTTGAGAGAACTGAACTCCTAAGACACATGTACGAGCTTATAAGAGGAGACATCACTGATGAAGAACTCAAGGAAATTCTCAAAGCACATAAGGAATTGATTAAGACACAGATAAAGCTCCACATCGAGACTGGTAAATCGAGTTCTTACTAGCAAGGCACTGCTGACTAGAGCGTAAGAACCTCAGACAATCACAATAGAGCCTCCTTAGAATACACCCACTCTTTTAAGAATCCCTTGAAATAAACAGTAGCGTTTTAGCTGTATGCTACAAGCTACCTTAACTTTAATCTAAATCTAGTAGAATAGTTGTGAAGATTTCTTAACTAATTCGAAGAATTTGTTTATCAGCTCTTCTGGTACTTTAGCCTTGGTATAGGTATATGTTACGAGGTTTCTATCCCAGCCGCAACCTAGGCACATCCCCAGCTGCTTCATCTTACTGCACGAGTACATCAGGTAATCTCTCCTGCTACCTTGAAGCCCGAATAGGTACTCTACCTGGTATCTCGCTATGCGTTCATTGAAGTCTTTGGCGTACTTCTTGAAGAACTCAATTATGTTATCTACCGAGAACCCTACCCACTTAAGATAAAGTACTAGCACAACTCTTTGATAGTGGTCTAGATCGTCAACTCTCATCATTGTATCAATCAAGTTCCTAATACATGGAGGCACCGCATTGCAGCTAACAAGGTTTTCTATATCGGGTGGCAGCTCCGGGCTTCCTACCTCTGGGTACGTATCTCTTCCTAATTGGTCTAACTACGAGCTCTGGAAGCTCTATCTTTAGAAACTCTACATTGCTTGGGTCAAGGGGCTCGAATAGGCCCCAATCAAATTCTTCTGCTCTTAGCTTTCTGGGGTATATTACCTTGCAGAAACCCCTCTTGACCTCTCCAGTGGTCTTATCCTTCTTCACGTTCCACGTATATGGTATTCTATCCATTCTGTTCCACTGAAGCATATTTCTATCGACTAGGTCCCTGAAACTGTAGGGGGTGAGGAGAGCTTTCCATAGCATCTGATATGCATCCCATTTAACGGGTTTCCTGAGAGGTACATAGGTATATGCACCCTTAACACTGGTGTAAACAACTATCGCGTTGCAGCCAAACCTATGCTCTAGCGACTTAGCGAACTCTATAGCCTTCTCAACAGCTAGCTGAGGATTCTCCTCACTATCGAAATCATATACAAGCCTATCATAGAGCATGTTCTGAGGCTCAAGTTCCTGACCAGGAATAAGAGTGCCTATACCCATAAACATGTTCGTACTCCTAAAGTGCTTAACCAAGTTCTTCAACTCAAGCACAACACCTTCGAAAGCATAGACTCCTCTACGCCTCCTCGAACACTCATCCCTTGGGTCACCGACACAGAAGAAGAACTCTCTCAAATCACCAATATCGAGGGGTCCTCTCCACCACCTCCTCAAGAACTTCGTGAATATGAAGAGCCGGCTCATCATCACCACCTCAAACAACTTAAGGTTCTAAGGTGTGGGTTAAGGTGCGGTTCAAGGAGTACCCGCTTTCTCCTCTCCCCAACCACACCACCTTGGCTAAGCCTCGGCTGCGAAGGTTCTGGCACCTAGGTACCTTGGGAGAATCTACCTGTTTAGCACCCAGACAGGGTTCTCTAATGAGCAATGCTATATAGCGATGTAAATGTGTAGGGAGTGCGTATAGGGAGTTTTTCGGAGCTGCTAAGGTGCGCATGGTGCAGAAACCCTAAGTGGGTAATTTGCTGAGTTCCAAGGGTGTCTCTAAGTCTCCTAGGAGTTTCTTGGCGAGGTCGTAGTTCTTGATTCTTACACCTATGTAAACCTCGTAGTTTTTGCCAAGAACCTTCTTTTGTCTAGACCTTACTCCGAAGAGCTACTTGATCTTCTGGGTGAAGGTGCTCTGCGAGACTATCATGATAGGCTCTCCTTCCGCCTTGAGCGTTTTAGCGTATGTAACGTACAGCTGGTAGAGATCCTTCCTCACAACCCTCCGTCCTGATCAAGTTCGATCAACCCGTCCTCAATCATAGCCTTGACAACTCTATAAATAGAGCTACTCCTCGATAACCACTCCTCTCGTGGGTCGAGTGCACCTTGCTCCGTGAAGCTACCTCTCAACAGGACCAGCCTGAAGGCATAGAGTGCAGATATTATGATACACCCAATCTCGTCCTCCGCGAATGTTCTCTCAAAGAACGTGGGTTCCGGCTTGAACTGGTTCGGGAACTTGATCACTAACCATCTGCGCCAGAAAGCATAGGTATCTTCCTGAACCCTTGGCGGCACGTTGGCGCTGAAGACCATCTTTGTAAAGATGACGGCTTCGAACGGGTCTTTATACTTCCTCTCTACGAAAACAAGATCCTCGCTGGTCAACTGCTTAAAGAGTGATGGGTCGAAGCTTCTACTCGAATCAACAGGTTCACTCGATATGTTAGCCAACTTATTAACGAGGTTCGTAGCCGCGAACCTGTTAGTCCTCGGGTCCAAGTCTCTTAAACTTACAGAGCTTACATTGTGATCTCCTAGAACTGTTCTCAGTAAACGGCAGAATGTTGACTTGCCGTTGGATCCCTCACCGACCAGTAACACTGCTTTATGGAACGGGTACTCATGGGGGTACAGCATATACCCTATGATCTCTAGCAACACTGCAACCCTCGGTTTGGCCTCCTCTTCTGACTCACCAGGGTACTTCACCCACGATAGAAATGCTCTATAGCTCTTCGGAGCTAGTGCCTTGAAGACCTCTATCAGCTGATCAATATTGCTAGGCGGTATGTACTTCTCAAGCCCTTGTCTTACTTTCAGTAGTTTCTCGATGTTTATCTTGTGGGGGATCCAATGGAGGATCACACTATTAGGGTTGGGATTCATTAATGATTCTTGTATGTTGTCAGTAGCGATGAACCTACTCCAGTCAAATACTTTGTTGTAGAAAACTAGTTTTCTCTTTTCATACCTAAACTCCTCGTAGGTACGCCTCTTAACCTTAGCTATAGCTTCGTCAACAATCCACTTAGTTGTTTTGTGCTGTAGTTCAGGTGTGTCTACCACGAAACCCTCTATCTCTTTCTCGAGATCTTTCTCACAGTCTCTATACACGCCTCTGCTCTCATCATAACAGTAAACACCAAGCTCAACCTGCTTACCACCGCTAACCACATAGAAGGTCTTCACCATACGCTTCTCCAGCACCTTACTCGCGATCTCATCAGCAAACACCTCCTTATCCGAAACCTTCGGCTCATTACTGATATTCTTCTTCAAGAGTATCTCAGCATCTCTCCTCTCTTGCATAAAATCCCAGTTTACTATGCAGAATAGCAGTACGTTCCTCAACTCATCATCAATGTCAAAGTGGCTTAGCTCAGCAGGGTCTTTTAGCTCTCCAACACCGTAGTTAACTACTCTACCATCATCGTCTAGCCCCCAGATACTGAACCTAATTCTGCTCCTCTTCCTCTTGAGAAATACCACGTACTTATTGCCGATCTTGACTACCATCCTATTCTGTGAAACACTTAATAGGCTAGCTCTCAAGGGTACTATCCTTGGAGTAGCAACCTCGAGTCCAGCAATACCGCTCTCAGCACCCACCACCCTCACCCCAATACCTTACTCAAAGAATTTCATGACTTAGACCAAAGCTCCCAGAACTCTCTACAGGCTTCAGATACGCAGCTAATGACCTGACCATCGTTCATCTCACCTATCAGATTGGCTAATCCTGTCTCGAATACCCTCCGTTCTAGAGCCTCATACTCTAAGACTTCGCAGTATTCACTCTCATAGCACAGCTTTACCTTGATCCTCCCATCTTTGTAAACCATCTCAGCAACTCTCTCCATTCAACCACACCCTACTCCTCATCAAGGATCTCGATGCATACACGTACCTTCTTACCCTGCTCCTTGAGAAGTTTCCAGAGCTCACTATAATCTTGGGGCAAGTACATTATCCATCGCTCCCCCAATCTTACGATCTTGCGCCTTGGGATGAATATCTCTCGGGGTATGAATTTAAGATTGTGAGGCATGCTTTATCACCGCGTACATTCCTCTGTAGTAAAGCTTATAATGTTACTTTTACTACAGGATATCCGGGCGTCGCTACCGTTGAGAAAGTCCCTAGAGCTCTTCAAGTACTTCATAATGTTGGCTCCAGAGCCTCATCCCGTAGTAGAATACTACACATTAACATCGAGGAAGGACGTGAAGATAACGAAATATGATGTGTACCACTTACTTGTAATTCTTAGAAAGTCCTATCTCATTTCCAGGAATAAGCTTAAAGGTGGTTTTCTTGTCCCGCTTCCTCAGCTGTTCTTCAGCTTATCATATGAGTATGTTAATGAATACGCTAAATTGTCTAATATTGACCCTAACGATTTTATTAGAGCCTCGTCGAGGAGGAGAAATATCGCTTGGTGTTTCAACGATCTAATGAGTTTTATAGAAAGCTATGGAGATATAATCTCACTCTTCTTTGCTGTAGTAGATGCAATATATCTTCGCTCAGAACTGAGTTTCCGTGCAGTAACTCTACTATATGTCTCTACAGATGTAGTGCCCGAGCCATATTCATACATAATACCTGGCATTGAGAGCAGCTTGTTTGAAAGGATAGAGCTTTCAAAGAAGGTGTTGAGCAGGGTATACAGCCTTATAAAGGATAGAGTAGCCTCATTAACAAGCGAGTACACGAATCCTGTGTACATCAATGCGCGGAACATAGCTTCAGCTGCCTTCTTCTACGTGCTCCTAGGTGAAGGAGCTAAGAGGATACTCTACTACCCCATCTACAATCCTAATATTCCAGACCCACATCTAGCTCTTCTCTTCTCATTAGATGAAAGATTTGTTAAGTATAGCAATAACTGGGAGAGGTATTTACTTAAACTTAATGAGTAGCGTCATTGCGTAAAAGCCATAAAGTATTATATCGTTAATGTGGTATCCAATATTGTAGGGGGAACTAATTTCCATGGTAGTGATCGAGGGTATTGAGAGTATTGGTTTGTTGTCTGTATGGATGCTTGAACCGCGTTTGCCTGAGCTTCTTCTAGAGCTTAGGAAGAGAGGATACGCTACAGCGAGGGTTAAGCCTAAGAGTCTTGGTGGCTACGACATAACGTTTATAGAGCCTAACGTCGCGGCTATCAAAGGGTCTACATACATACTCTATAACCCGGGTAGACGTACTCTGACTATCGAGGGTTCCAATGTAGATGAACTTCTCCTCGCATTCAACGAGGTAGAGGAGATACTGAAGAACGTAGGTAGCGATCCAGCTAAGGGCGTCCTGTTCTACGAACTACAGGTTAAGGCTAAGGCTAGTGGTGGTAGATGGGCTTTGAAGAAGATTGTGAAGGTAGATGATCTGCTAGGGCTAGACCTACTAGCAGTACCCGTAAGCTTTGTTTCCGTAGAAGGAGACCCTAACTCAACCCGGTGGTTCCACCTTGATGTAAGACCGTTATGGACTAGCTGGTCAGATGAAAAAGCACACTATGAAGTGGTTCTGGTATATAGGGATAGTAGGGAGAGGCTCTTAAACGTATTGAGGAATATTGATAAGGTTCCTAAGGAAGTTTTAGAGAGAGTTAACGATGCCCTAGAGATCAATACTTAAGAATGATACTAGTGTATGTCCCATCAAGTGGGTTTGCGATTGCTGAAGGTGCTGGGTATGCTGGACCTGCTCGCAGGAGTTTGGAAGAGCTGAGGTTGAGAATAGGTATTAGTGGGAGTGTAGACCATACCCTAAGCCTGGGTGAAACCAAGCTACTAACACTGAGGATACCTAGCCCGGCTGAGGAGGTAGTGGAGTTCTCGTTAAGGGAGTTAATGCTTAGTTCCTTGAAGGAGTTAGGCGCTCCAGTACTAGATGTAGAGATTCGATATAGTGAAGGTATAGGTCTCTATGCCCTAGCTATTCTAGACTGCGATGCCCGTCAAGCACTTGACTACTGGCTTGAGATCGTGGATAGGGTGCGGGGATACGGTATCCCAGTATTCGCTAGGTGGACAGGTAGAGTTGATGTTGAGCCTGAGGAAATGGGTGTCTACATAGGTAGAGTGCTTGCTAAGATGAGTGTATTTCTAGCTACTAGAGAGCCTATAGACGTGGTTAAAGTTCTTAGAGAGGAGTGGGGTTTCTAGCCCAATTAATGGTGTTCCTAGGTTACGGACATGTACTACATAGACACGAGCATACTCATCTCCTACGTCTTCGCCTCGGAGTCTGCTCATAGAGCTTTCCGAGAAGCGCTAGAGAGCATAGCTGCTGAGAAGCATAAGCTCTACGCCTCTTCCTTCACATTAGCGGAGATGTGCAACACTATCTGTAGGAAGATCGTTAGGGAGAGGAAGTGGAGATTAATTGAGCCTCTACAAGAATACGTAGATGTCTATAGAGGAGTTGAAGAGGTTTAGTGATGAGCTTAGGGTTGAGATTACTAAGTCTAAGGAGTTAATCGAGAAGTTGTGGAGGTGTGTAACCTCTCTTTTCAATGTTGTTGGTGAAGCTAAGCGTGTACTACCTAGAGTAGAGGCTTTCTACACTGCTGAATCTCTAGTAGATGTTAACTTCATAGTTGGCGGTGCTCGTTCAACACTACCACTTACATGGGAAACCTCCAGCCTTAGACCAGCACTCGTAGAATTTACAAGACCATTAATCCTTGTTAATCCCTACGTCTACTACATTCAAACCCTCATAACGGGAAAGCCTCTGTACCTCACATCAGTGCTTGTTCACGAACTATGCCATGTAGCATTCGCACTAGGCCGCGGCAGTAACTGGCATGATTTAGAACTAGAGCTACTCTACAGGGCTTCACGTAATGATAGGTTTAGACAAGAATTGCCGTGCCTATAGACTTACCCACTAACAATAGCGTTGGAGCGGATAAAGGTGGAGGCATTATTTGAAGCACCAGCGCTATGGGGTGAGGAGATGCTGCTAGAAGAGCTAGGGCTTGATAGAAGCATAATTGAGAAGAGAATCAAGATATACTCTAGCATGGAGAAGGAGATAGAGTTCATCATATGCGGAGAAAGATGCCGTAACCTAGTAGAGAATAGTGTTAAGGAACACATAGAGCTTGTTAAAAAGCATTGGAGTAACGTACGTAGCAGAGATACCGAGGGTATCTACAGCTATGTTGCAAACGAGCTAGCTAGAATGCTAGGCAATGACTTCATGAGGGAATACATGGATAGCGTAAGAGGTAGGAGAACTGTTGGCTGTAGAATAGTCTACAACCCTAGTGGAACGCATAATGCAAGCATTATCCCAAGAATAGACCTACTTAACTGGTTAGGTTTGCTTAGCGCATATGGAAAGAAATCCATTACCATAGAGTAGATACGTTGCTTGTTTTCAAGAACTATTCCAATGACTTTACATACTCCTTAAGCACCGTATTATCAAAAAGAACTATCATATTCTATTGCTTCTGATTTTTAAATCCCTGCCCCTTATAGGTGGGGACCCCGATGCATGTTCAGCAAGTAAGTAGAATAGAGGAGCGTAGCGTAGGCCTGTTAGTCTCTACCCTGGTGGTTCTGCCGAGTCTATTGTCTATGTCCGAGGGTCTGGGGTTAGGGTTGTTGTATCTGCTACCCCATCGGATAGCTGTATTGAGGTGATGAACATAGACCCTGTTAGTGGTAGAACCCCTCTACAGGTTAGGGTAAGGATTGCTGCGAGCCCTAGCGCTAGGCCAGGTATCTACGGTGTTGATATAGCCGTTCTAGATGCTGGGAATGGGAGGGTGCTAGCCTCATCAAGGCTCCTAGTAATTGTGGTGGGTTCTTCGGCGCTGGCGGAGAAGCTTGGGAATGCGGATAGGTTTAGGAGGGTCTATAGGGAGAAGGGTATTCAGTACGCGATAGTTTATGCCTTGAATAGGCTTGGTGTAGATGTTAGGTTTAGCGATATCAAACTGATTTACGAGCTTGTTGTAGGGCGTAATGTAAGTAATGGAACTGTAGGAGACTTGCTGAAAAGGCTTGTGAAGAAGGGTATTCTGAAACGTGTTGGAGACCTCTACTACCTAGCTGTAGATCTCAGAGTTGCCAAAACGGTAATGGATCTCAAAAGAGCTAGGAACGGTCTTAGAGGAGCCCTTAGAGCCATGGACGGGAGGTCAGACAGGGTAAGCGGTGAGCATGGAGAGTGCTATAGACTCCCACAACCTATTAAGAGAGTTCTGAAGATGGCTAGGGAGTTGCTAGAGAAGGACTACTGGCTAGCTGTCGACTTCATCGCGCATACGCTGGTAGGGGTTAGAAAGACAGGCGCATGGATCCTTTGGTTCAAAGACTACTTCATATACCATGAGAACAAGACAGGGCTCATACACTACTTCAAATCACAGAAACTCTCATCAATCCTAAGAGAACTAGACCTAAAACCAGGAGTCATGACGAGGCACGAGCATCACCTCAGCGAGAAGTACATAATTGAGCGCTATGGCTCATACACCAACGCACGCAGGATCCACTATCTACTAAAGGAGCTAGGATGGTTCGAATACGGCAAACCACTACTCCTAGAACTCAGCAAAGACTATCTATCAATAAGAGAACTCTCATCAAGCAAGACACTGCTAAGACATGGAGATACCAATAATGAGAGCGGACAAATCAAAACTATTGTGTATGGAGGTGAACATATCGATGAGGAAAATGAATTGACGTATTTCTTATAGGCTTTCAAACATATACTGATTGTATGGTGAGATCATGAGTGAGGTAGTAGAGTTGATAATAGATGAACTGGTAAGCTAGAAGAGTTACTGAATGAACTAGAAGCGAGAGAAGGAAAAGATGTAGATACTAACAAAGCTCAGATGCAACGATCATCACCAAGAGACCATAGTTAACTACGTGTGATCGTGAAGTAAGGAAGGCTAAGGTTATTGAAGCTAATTTACATGTACAAACTTTAACTTTCAAAACACTTAAGCGTCACGAGCCTCAACTCAATAATCTATTACCGTTAATTACCGCATAACAGCTTTAAAATTATGTAGTTGGGGTATTGTCACTAAGTATTAAAATTTAGTTTTGAATAGAGTAGGATTAGAGTGAGGCATATTGAGTAGCATAATTATAGCTCTCTATATGTTACAGAATATTGTGCGGCCCTTCACCTGGGGATGGATCAGTGTTCCCGGAATGATCAAGATATTCAAATTGGATGACTATGCGCAAAGCATTCTCAGCTTGTTTATTGCAAAACTTAAAGAGTATGCTAGATTTGTTGAGGAGGAGCCAAAGGGAGTTAGGAGAATCGCTAAGAGATTCTTAGGAACATTTCATCCTAACTGACATATCGTTTTGCATCTTGACGAAATCCTTCTCCGGAATATTCTTCAAGAAGGAGAGCAGAGAAAGTACGAGTATTTAGAGAGCTTAATCAGAGGACTTCAGAGACATGTAGGGCGAGTTGGCACGATGAATCCCAGATTTGCCGAAGCTCTCGAAATATTACTTGAGGATGCAATCACAAAGTTACGATGGCTATTAAAAGACCCTGAGAAATATTCTAAAGGAATGAATGAATTCTTAAGGTATGAAGATGATGCCTATGAATGCATCACTCTTCACATCTCTAGTCTACTAATATTGAAAGTTCTTAGCAAAAACATACCTCTATGATTTGTTCAAGAAAAAGATTTGAAGAAACAGAGAGTATTAATCGATGAATTCATAGGAATAGCTGAGGAGATCGAGCCATACATAGCAACGTTCCAGCTCATGAAGGAACCATTGAAAGGAGAGGACTTAGAGATCGTGAAAAGAATCATGTATGAAAACGAGCTGAGGAGGGTTCTTAGACAATGAATGTGCTTAAACATAATCTTGGTTTCACTAAAAAAGCTTGTAGCGAATTGACGAAGCTGGAACGAGATACTGAACTAACAGTAATTGAGAGATTAAAAGAGTTAGGCGACGGTGTAATAAAAGGTAAGAGATTAAAAGGAAGATTTAGAGGATTTCTCTCATTAAGAGTTGGGAAGTATAGGATAATATATGAAGAACCCGCATATTGCGAGATTATAATCATAGATATAAGACATAGAGAATCCGCATATACTCATCTTTGACGGACCCCATATATTGATGTATGTTTTATGTTGATGTACACATTGATGCATCTCAGCTCCTTTCTATGTTAGTGATATGCTTATGAATAAAGCTACTATCTGCTCATGATTTAATCTCCAACTATTTGAACAGTTCTACGGGATGTTCAACAGAAACTGCTTCTCCAATATTCGTTTGAACATTTTCGATGACCCATTTCATAAATGTTCGGATAATTTTACTTAGGATCACCTCTTCACGTATACCTCCTGGTAATTCAATGGTACCGTATACTAGTTCTACGCCTGGCTTTTCTAGTACTTGTAACGCAACGCTTATCAGTGGTTCTATAATAACGCTTTTAGCTACAACAACTCTTAGAAGCTCTCCCCGTAAATTTAGTAATGGTCCTCCTGAATTTCCTACATTAAAAGCTGCATTTACAATGAGCGTCCTTACACCTTCCCTTTCTTGAACGCTTGAAAGAAACCCAACGCTTAGAATAGGCTCGGGGACATTGTATCTTAATGAATAGCCCAGAGTAAAGACAAGATCTCCCTTCTTGAAATGTGGGGTTGATGATTCAATGCTGATACCTTTAGATCATATGTTTTCTGGCTTTAACAAAGCTAAATCGTGCAGCTTACTATATCTGACGAGCTCTAACTCAATAGCAGTGTTTTGAGGGGTTAAGCACTCAATCTTATATGCGCCCTCAACCACATGGTAAGCCGTAACAACATAACCTGAGCTAATTAGGAATCCTGTTCCTTTACTTATAATGCCCATTGCATGTAATGAAGAAGCTTGAGCAATGATGTCTTGAACGCTGTCATTAAGAACTCTAGGATCAAGACGTGCCAATACCATACATACATTCTCTTTAGCATCCTCAACTATCTCTGAAAGTTCCTCAATACCTTTAAAGATGAACCCTTGAGGCATATCTTCATCATAGTACATTTTTACTCGAACCATATATGACTGTTTTTACAATAATTCTGGGAGACTTCCGAGGGTTATTTAGGATGAGTGCAAGCTCCACATCACAATACGAGCTTCGTGCGGCTTCAAGTTGTGCTCAGAGAGTTATTGATGAGCTGAGACATCAGCATGATGTTGTTGAGAATGTGTTTTTCTCGAGTACTGTACTTGCATCAGCTTTCATTATAGTATTCTTTGTTTACGATAGTAGAGAAATTCTTTTCGTAGCACTTGCTTACCAAATAGCAGCGCTTCTAGCCGTTTTAATGCGTACATATATCGCATCGTTTGAACAGCTTTTCTTTATAGATAAGAAACAGCTAATGTTAATGATGCACAGTTTTTAGGCATGCTAAGAACCATCCTAGGGAGAGCTATTATTCTTGAATATGAGTGTAGAATTAACGAATACGACCCCTTAACTCTTCAAGATACATGTAGACCCATTAACAATAAGATTCTTTGTCGTTTTAGTTGCTCTTGCAGTCGATACTATCCAAAATATAGTATAAGTATTCTATTATATGAGAATACTATTATATGAGAATAACATAGATGGTCTAAACGAAGATAACATACGGGTAGTTTCATTGCGCGGATACGTGGAGCTCTCAGCCTTTGAGATATTTTTCGGTGGTTTACGTAAACTTGTGACTAAACACATTGATTATCCATTAGCTACTCCTTGGCATTCTCTTGAACTAAGAATCCGCACTCAAATTATATTATTAATTGTGCTCTTAAGAGTTCTAGGGCTACGTGTTGCCACATATAACAGCTCCTAGAACAGATAGTCCTTTCATATCAGTCATCGAGTAATAGCACTTATGACTATGCGCGTTGACTATCATTTCGGAATTCCTTTCATATCGAGTGATATGTTTTCTTACATATTGTTTTAGTCTCCCAAGCCGAAGGTTCTGGTTCAAATCCCGGCGGCGCACCATACCTCATCCAAACCTAGCAGGTCACTCTTTAGGCCACGGGCTGAAGTATATATGAATGGGTTTAGAAGCAGGTTTTTAAGAATGTGCAATGGTTACCATAACAACTAGCTATGTATCCAAGGCTTTCGAATACAGTGTTTCTTCCCCACGGTACTTCTGACTACTTTTCATTATTTTTAGTTCTGTAGGGGTTAGTCCTTGGTGTGAGTTCACTTGCTTCATCTACACCTCATGGGGCTTAGTCGAGGGCAACGCCACAAACCTCCCATCTAAAGATAAATCATCACCACAAAGCGAATCATCGAATTACCACGCATCAAACAAAGTAATTAAAAAAATAATTATCGTTAAATCTGAATCAGCCTATAAGCTTTCCAGTAAATTCTTAAGTATGAGCCCTTCCTTCATTACTAGAACTATGTTATCAGGCTTTGTTATTACTTCTATGTTACTTAGGGGGTCCTCCTTCACTGCTATGATGTCTGCGTACTTACCTCGTTCTAGCGTACCGGTCTTGTGCTGTAGCCCTGCTACTTCGGCAGCTACTCGGGTAGCAGCTATCAGAGCCTCTCCGGGGGACATGCCTATTCTCTCAACGAGGGTCTTTATCTCTAGGGCGTTCTCACCATGTCTGAAGGGCCCTCCTATATAGTCTGACCCTGCAGCTATCTTCACCCCGTACCTGTACGCCTTCCTAATGTTCTCACAGTGTATTTTAAACACCTCCTCAGCCTTCCTAAGCCCCCACTCGGGGTACCCTGCTCTAGGGCCTTCGTCGAGTATCTTCACGTACGTCACTGTTGTGGGGACCAGCACAACGTCCCTCTCCTTAGCTAGGCGTATACCCTCTTCATCTATGAACGATACGTGCGCAATCACCTTAACTCCTCCTAGGATTGAGTTCCTAATGCCCTCGCTGGAATAGGTGTGTGCATGTACAAACGTGTTGCAGGCCCTTGCCTCATCCACTATAGCTCTTATCTCCTCTACCGTAAACTGTCTGAATTCAGGTCTATCCCTCTGCGATAGCACTCCACCGGACGCCATTATCTTTATAAAGTCAGCTCCCTCCCTCAATACGTACCTCGCTGCTTTACGGCACTCATCAACACCATCACATATAACTCCTGTAAACGGTGAGAAGAGCTTCCTAGTAGTCCTAATATCGGCATACTCCAGCGGGACGTAGTGTATATCGCCGTGACCGAAAGTCTGGCTTATTGGCGGACCTGCAGCAACTATTCGGGGACCAATTAGAGAACCCTCCTCCACGGCATACTTCAGTCTCAGCCCTATCAAGCCTGCTGCATCAACGAAGGTCGTATAGCCGGCGTTTACTAGGGCCTCCAGATCCTTCACAGCCCTCGCAACAAGAACTTCATAAGGTGTTAGAAGAGGCTCCTTCACGAAGTCTCCTGTTTTACACCCGCTAATGTGTGCATGAGCATCTATGAGCCCGGGCATCACAAAGAGTCCCCTAAGGTCTATGACCTCAGCATCCTCAGGGATCTCGACGGATCCACGTGTACCTACATCAGCTATGATACTATCCCTAATCACTACAACACCGTTCTCAATAACCCTATTGGGCTCGGTAGCTGTGAAGACCCTTGCATTAGTTAGAGCAATGACCTTACCCGCTCTCTTACCACCTGTAGACGGCATTGGGTTATCACCTTTAAAGTATGTGCTTCGCCTACATTTAAGCCTTAGATCTAGTTAGCAAAGACCCTACGATCGTTACTATTAATGCTAGTGGAGCTGAGATGAGAGCTGCATGTATCCCGTAAGGTCTAGCTAGTACAGCATCCCATATTATCGTTAGAGCAGCACCCGTGATGAGACCACTAATCCCGCCCATCCTAGTTATCTTCTCTGGTATTAGTGCTAGACAAAGTAGTACTATGGTTATTGCAGCACCGATCATAGTGTAAGAGTACATCTGGATCGCGAGAACAGATGGGAAATACATTCCTATAGCGTAGGCGAATATTGCAAAAGCTGCTACGATTGCTCTAGTCACAATAAAGACTTCTCTTTCAGTTGCAGTAGGCCTGACTACCCTCTTATAAATATCAACAGCAGCACACATAGCTGGTGTCAGAAGGTAGGAGTTCCCCGTTGATATAATGAAGCCTGCGACTCCTGCTAAGAATATTGCACCTAAGACCTCGGGCATTACTGTGGCCCACTTAATAACGGACATACCAGCTGGCATCTCTGGGAAATACGCTCTAGCGAAGAATGCCATTAGAGATACTAGAGGACCTACGATCAGAGCTGCTATAAGCCACATCAGTATAGCTCTCTTAGCTACTAAACTCTCTCTAGCGGCAGCTACTCGTTGCCACATGTTCATCTCACCGAGAAGTAGTAGAAGAAGTGGAAGGCAAGTACTTATTAGAGCAGGTATGGTCATACCACCTGTAATTGTCAAGTGAGTCGGTGGGACTTTTGCAGCTGCTCCAGCGAAGCCGCCTACAAGTGAGTGGGCTATAGTACACCCTATCACTAGGCTAAATAGCATTAGGAAAGCCGTTATAGCGTCAGTATAAGCTATAGAGACGAGCCCACCACTAACTGCAAGTGCTGCTATAACTATTGCACCTATTATTGTGCCGAGCTCTGTACTTATCCCTGTAGTAACGTTTAGGATATAGCCTAGACCAATAAACTGGTACGAGACTATGCCAACATGCGCTATTATTATGATGATCGCTGATATAATACGGCCCCCCACCCCTAACTTAGACTCCATTATTTCAGGTATGGTGTACCTATACATACCCCTGATCTTCTCAGATAAGAGATACAGTATTGCTATACCTATCGGCGGCATAAGCATAAACATGATCGCGGGCCCTAAGCCGTAAATGTAGCCAAGAGATGCAGGTCCTCCAACAACAGTACCGGAGCCGAACCACGTTGCTATCATCGTACCGCCAGCAATTAGAGTTCCTAATCTCCCACCAGCAAGTATATAGTCACGAAGGGTTCTAACACCTCTCTTTGCTAGCCATAACCCTATACCAACCATAAGGATAAGGTATATGAGAACACCACCAAAGAGAACATAGTTTATGGTACCTCCCCATAGTCATAAGTGCAATTCTCTTAATAAAGCTTTCTCATAGATCCTAGTTTTTCGCTATGGTGCAGTTCTTGGTAGCTTCAGAACTTCAACGTTATAGCCCTTATGACACGATGATCAGCAGGGTACGCCCTAGTAACCCTCTTTGGGAAGATAAGACATAATCACTCTAATGAGGTCTGTAGTTACATGGAAGATATTTCTTTGCTTTGAAGCTTATTTGGATCCTGGGGTATGTATAAATACTTTTAAATATCCATGTAAATTCATTAACGTTTTTGAGAATAGCTTAAGCGGTGATGAAGGGTTCATGAAATTACATGATTATAGAGTATAGACCACCATTAAAAACATCGATTTTAGTGCAATTTCTGGGTACGTATGCTATTATTTATGCTGTATCTGGCTACCCATTTCAAGAATCGCCACCATTGTTTCCTAGGATTATAGCCGTGATTTTAGGGTTTATAGTTATTGCTGCGTGTGTATGGAATTTTTACTGTAGGTAGACGTTTAGCTAGGAACTTAAGGTTCTTAGTGGAAGTTTAAGACTTACAGAGTCAAAAAATTATCCTTCCTCGAACCATGAAGATTACGCCTGGAAAACTAACTTTGTGAGATTCAAGTCGTAGAGGTACGAGGATAGAGCACTTCCTAGATTATGCAGGTAATGCTGAGGAGACCGCAGAAACCAACGTAGCTAACGCTAAGAATGGTGCAGGCGTTATTGTTGTGAGAACACTTCCTGATTGGGCTGTGTTACCGGCTTTTGAGGTTTCAGAGTCGAGGTATAGGACTAGTAGTGGTAGCGTAGTACTTTGTATTGTACCGAAGCTTTCCTATGAAATAATGATGAGTAAGAATATTCTAATAACATTACATGAGCGTGACTTTGCACAGTTAGCTATGAAGGTTTCACGGAACGCTATTCATGGTAGATTAATATATATGAAGCCTCCTGATGGTGTATCAAGAAGTGCTAGAGTGGAGTTGAAGGTTCAACGTAAACGTACGAAAACATTTGTAATAAGGAAACTCTTAGCTAAGCTTAAGAACCCTGAGACGCCAGAATTTAGCTATCAACTGCCAAGGATTGAAGATTTAAGGTTAAAACTAGCGTTTACACATATTTAACACCAAGAAAAATTGCAGAAGCTTTAGATTTAGAACTACCAGTAGTCTTTGGAAGCGGATGGGAGTTTGTAGAAGCTAAGATAAGGCTTATACTTAATATGCCAGGTCATAGAGATATAATTGATGAAGCGCAAATAACTATAAAGCCTGTTGTAGAAATAGAGAAGTAGTTTCTGAATATGTAATGACTCTAAGGTATTGATTTTCTAGGTCATGAATACTACAGATTTTTCTTGAATAAGTAACTACGTCAACTACTTGGTATTGATATAAGTACAGCAGCTATTAAGGCTAGTATTACACCAAGTAGTTGAAGAAGTGATATGGGTTCTCTAGTAATTAAGTAAGCAAGTACGACAATAACAGCTGGATATAGAGCTGTTAATGGGACTACTAAAGATGCTTTACCATCTTCAAGAGCTCTTAAAAATGCTATGTATCCTAATCCACCGAAGACACCGGCTACAATAGCTAGCAATGAACCTTTATTAAATGTTATTGGAGGTCTTATGAGGAGGTATGTAGTAAGCGCTATTGTAAATGAAGATATTGCTGAAAGAAGGTATGTAACTACCCACCCTCTTAACATGTTGGAAGAAAGTTTAAGTAGTAATCTCCATATACCCCATAGTAACGTGGCTAGTATCGTGAAAAAGACCCAATTACTCATCAAGTGCTGACCCGGTTCACCTCACCATGCTCCTTCAGCCTCATAGAGATATAGACCTATCTCAACTAGGGTCCTCTACTACCTTTTTCATAAATATCTAGAAATATGTTGCTGTAGATTCTCCACAACAACTCTCCGTACTCCTTCTAGACCACTTAAATCCTTCTCTATGCAATCTACAGGGGAACTCTGTACATAGAAGACAGTTCTCTGCACCTCTAGCCATAGCACACTTTATGTACTCACACTCATTGGTGAGTGTATCACAACCTGGACAGAGCTTCTTCCTGTAAGCAGGGCAGTAGCTATATACTATTCCGCAGAACGATACAAGGACTTCACCTACTCTAGGCATACTACCACCTAGTTCACATAATCTCTAAATAGCTACCACGACTCCAAACAACATAGAGCTAGTGCTTAAACCTCGAGTATTAGCATTAGTGTCTTGGATGGAAGTATCCTGGACGTCATTCCCGAAACGAGAGTTTTAACTAAGGTGGCGGAAGTAGATTATAGGTGGTGGTAACTAAGATGGAGCTCTACGATGTTAATGAGTTCTGGAAATTTGATCTGAGAGTAGGATTTGTAAAGAAGGCAGAAAGAACTAGGAGAACTAGGAAGCTCATAAAACTCACAGTCGACTTCGGCAACGAGGAAAGAGTGATTGTGACGGGTGTAGCTGATCAATATTCACCAGAGGATCTAGAGGGGAAGAAATTCATATTCGTCCTCAATCTGAAACCAAAGAAGTTCTCAGGCATAGAGAGCCAAGGAATGCTTATAGTTGCAGAAACAAATGATGGAAAAGTCTACTTGATCCCGGTTCCTAACAATGTACCCATCGGGGCTAAGGTCTGGTAAGGTATACGTACTTTGAGAATAGCTCCGAAGGCTATGTCTATGTAGTTTACCTGGTCTGTCTCGTCACAGATACATGTATAGGGAGTCCCAATACACTTGCATGCAGAAAGTCCCGTTTCCATCATTGCTTGTCTTCAGCAAGATCTTTAACTCCTCATTCTATTGCTAGGCTTAGATGAAACAATTATAATCGTAATAATGGATACAGAAATTAAGAGTAAATTCTCAAACATGTTTTCTCCTTAACTCTCTCATTTAGTCTTTCTTATTGTTTCAAGATGTTTCATCTTTTGTAGGACCACGGTATTGAGGCTAGTGATGCAAAGAAGCTAAGCCATATAGTTATGTATAGCGAGAATTCGTTTCCAAATGAAGATAGTAAAAAGAATCTTAGAGCAGGTGGTAGTACAGAGGCATTACAGTGATATAATTTGAGGTCTTGGGTAGCACAAGTAATCCATAGTGTTGTATAGCTTAATTAAAATGGTGAGTATAG
>QMWT01000007.1 GCA_003661775.1 Thermoprotei archaeon | reverse complement strand
TCCTCCGGCAATAGCTTGATACCCTCCTCCATTCTCTTCTCTGAAGCTCTTACCGGCCTTGCAAGACGCGTTATCACCGAAGCGGTTGCAACTATTATCAGCAAGACCATGAAAGCAGATGCGTAGGCAACTATGTTGACAGATGTTAGTAGTGCAAGCTGCTCACTGAAGCTGAGTGTAGACACCAAATACCCCACCTATGCATCGACTAGTCGGCGAGCCATTACGGATATGTAAGATACAGATATTTAAAAGATTGAAATAAATAGTAACTCAACTTCCTCTTCCTAAAACCCATAATTTCAGGACACCCTCGTTTAACACCTTCTCTTCGCCTAATCTCTCAAGTACTTCACCAACGAATTCAACCACGGTTCTAGCACTATGTTTTCCTCTAAAGAACTCCTCGATTTTCTTGAACATTATAGGGTCGTCTCTAAAGAAGGTGAGCAACGCACTCCTGAGATCTTTTACCTCTTGTCCCGTTACTGTCTCCAGAACAGCTCTAAGATAGTTAAGAGCCTCAATAGCGTCTTCGTATTTAGGGCCCTTTACTTCAGCAATACTTCTTAAATGTGTTATAACTGTATATCTCAACTCTTTCCTTATCGTACCGCGGTCGCGAACGCACTCACGTATCTCACCATAAAGTTTTGTAAGCCAGTGCATAGCTATAGGCGTCAACAAGGACACCATGATCAAACCCGCAATCCCATTACTCATTATTATTTGAAAGCCCCTAGTTAATCTCATAATACCGTTTTCCATGTGTAGAAGCCAGTATAGTGGATTTAGCAACGCAGCCACTGCGGTTAGAGGGTTGTGCTCCATTAGATTGAAGAGGTTGATTGCAGAGAGGTTGTAATGGTATCCATCTACTACAACAACGTCTGGTTCCATAAACTCAACTACACCCAGTAACAGCTCCTTATAGGGGTTGTAACCCGCCAACGTGACCAGATGATTTAAAAATATCGAACCATCACCAAATATCAAAGCTTTGATTCCTGAAGCTTCGTAGAGAGCTACAACGGCTTTTCCTGCAGCTAAGCCGATGACTTTCGCATTGTTCCACACTTGGAGAGGAGCTGCGTAGTCGAGTACTAGTAACCGGGGGTTTTGACCAGGAATAGCTATTTTCGCTAAGGGATACGGCGAACCGTCGTCTCCTCTAATGATCTCATGAACTATACGGATGGGAATTCCGAGGTTCTCCAGGAGTAGATTAACAACACCGGATTCATCAGCTATAACTAGCTGTAGCTCGGAGACGCAATCTCTAAGTTTCTTTACAGCTTCTACATCTTCTCTACGTAACGCTCTTTCGGGCGAGATGAGCATGAGCATTATCCTACCTTTTCCGCACAACGAGTTCAGATCTTCACGGCTATGGGCCATGACAACATCAACACCACGATAAGCCAAAAATGTGTAGGTAAAGAATGTTCCATCCCAGCCGGGATTAAGAGGTGATGCTCCTACGAACTTCGTACCCGGAAATACGCCTATACACGCATATCCTATGAAGACCGCGCTAACCAAAGCAAATAACAGCATAAACCTTGTAACCATTCAACTACTCACCCTGTACGACCCAACATGTTCACCACTGCCGTTAGCAACACAAAACCAAAGAGCCCTGCTAGTAGTGAAGCTGCCAACTCCCTCAACAAGATTAGCACTATTGAAAGTAGGAAGAATGCGAGCGATGCTATTCCCATGATTATTGCTAGCTCTTCTTTTCTCAACATCTTCATAGCAATAATCACCTAAGTGTATATAGCTTGGCAACCCTCTCCATAAACATAATCATTTCATTAAACATCTCTATGCTCATCTCTAAATCTCTGTTTAACGCGGAGCTCATACCGCTTAGATATACATACACCACGTAAGACGTTAAGAGGAGGAGTGCGAGGGCACCACCGTAGGTGTGAATACTTCTCAGTTTCCCGTATGCCAAGTTCTTCACAAAACTAATGATTTCGTATCCTAGGACTAACGACAATAGAATGTTCAGCGAAGGAATTAAGCTTAACTTCACAAGATCTGTAAACATGCTCTCCATAACACCATATATGAATGGTGCGAATATCGTTATGAATATTAGATCGCGTAGTCTGTAGAGAAGATTTAACATTATACGCGGAAAAAGCACCAGTTCGTGTGGTACACGTAAATGAATTCTAGTACTGTTAAACAGTAAAGCGGAGGCAAACCCTGTCGTTACAGCAAAGACTGAAGCTAGTAAAACCACAATAGTTCTGCCGAGTACTGTATCCATGACCAGCGATCCTAACCAGGCTAGGTACACTTCGTCCAGCGCTATATCGACTACAAGGAATAGGTAAAATGCTGCATATAATGCTGTTATCACGGGTAACACCATAGTCCATTCCAAGCATAATTTATCATTTCCACTTTCTACACCATCTTTGAGTAGAATCAGCAATGCTATTATAGGGACGAACGCTACGAAATTCGTACTGCAACACAAAATAGATGCAGATAAAGAGATCCACAAACCCAACGCAAGACGATGATCGTCTTTCTTCAGAAGCATTAGTGAGAATAGTATAGTCATCCCTCCGGGTAGCCACGAAAAGTTGTCCTGGGTCATGAGGATCATTAATCCTACTGCCAGGGTCACCATGTACGGTAACTTTGTTAAATACCTAGCCAGCTTTTTGTTCGTAGCTAAGCATTTCATAGAAACACTCCTCGAGCGCTCTCTTGTCCACACTCCTCTTGGAATATCTAGCAATCTCGTACATTTCCGTAATACGTTCAAATAACTTCACTGTATGCCTTGCTATACTCTTCATATTCCTGACCTTAGCGAGATATTCTCGATGAGTCTCGCTATCTAGCCTAGGAACGTATTTCTTTAACACTTCAACACTTTTCCAATAGAGCTCAACTACACGTCCATATCCATTACTCTGTAGTCTACTCCTCTTACCTACATTTGTTGATCCTGGCACGCTTAACAAGATCATTTTTCTCAATCTTGTAAATACTAGGGTGAACACCACACTCACAATTCCTATAGCTATGATCGCTATACCTAATGGACTCCACACAGACTCTCTTCTTACAGCGCTATTTTCAATTCTACTAACTCTGTAGGTTACCTCCTCCTCAAGAACTGAAGCTCTAAAACTATACGTTCTGACTGCTAACCTTTTGTTCAAAGACTTTATTACTGCACTTAGAACGTTGCGATGCTTCGTAGAACCGAACACAGAACCTGTAGAAGCAAGTTCACGGTCCGACTGCTGTTCGTTCAGAGCTCTGCTCTCTCTAACAAGCTCGTTTTTAAACCCTAAGGATATTTTCCCGTCAGGCACCAACGACACATCCTCTTCATCAACACCTTCCCATTTACCATATACCGTAGCCCGGCCTTCTTCGGGAATCGTCAGCGCATTAGCGGAATTACCTCTCGCTACTTCATCAGCAACGATGTTACTTGGTGGGCTGTATTCTCCGTACTCCAACACATGTTTTTTAAGCATTTCAACAATGAGCTGTTCTACGTCTTTAGGAGACGCCGTCTTGTTAGTAGCTGCTATCCTTTCAAAAACCTCGTGCACAATCTCAACATCTAATTCCACATCCTTGCTCTCGAGGTACGTTAGGGCAAGTTCGACAGCTTCTTGAAGATCAACATTCTTCAAACGCCCCTCCGAAACTACACGGTAGATTACTGCCAGAAGTTCTATCGTTTTCTCTACTTGAAGCTGTTTTGAGCGTTTGAGCTCGTACCCTTCTGGAAACATCGTATTTAGGAGTAGCATTATGAGGAGCGGTGCTCTTGAAGGTTCTAACTTGAAGTAAGCACTCACTACGTCTACTTCTGAAGCTATCTCTTCGTTAGGGGGTTCAATAGAGGCCTTCTGAAGCGAAGATGCCAGCTTCACCATAGCGGTGCGCAACCCTCTATCCTTGACCACACTGACTAGATTTGCTACGCAGTTAGCTAACACCAAGACGTCCTCTTTTGTGTATGTGGGTGAAGAGCTAATAGGTATCCCAATTTCTATCAATGCCTGGATTACTAACTTAAGGAGCAGTCTATCCGTAGCATTTACACCGCTACTCAGCAAAGCAACAATTTTGTTAGCCCGTGAACTCAGCGCTCTAAAACTTATTCGTTGCTCGCTAATTTCCTTGTATAGTGAGAGAAGCTCATTCTTGATTATACTATCACGAGCTGCCAAGGACGCTATGAGCACTACATCATCGAGTGTAAGCTCGCCCGATTTATTCATAACGAAGCTCTTAATTCCTAGAAAGACCTCCGGGGTCAATAGCCAAGCGATAGTACTGCTCTTATTCGCATCTTTAAACAATTCCGAATATGCGGAGGTCCATTCCGAACTTCTTATGTAGTTGCTTAGGTGACATATTCCAAGCTTATCGCACTCCACGATCTCGTCTAACCAATCCTTTATAGATTCAACTCTAAGTATATAGTTCGAAACCACATCTTCGACTTCTCTACTGTGTCTAAGCTCCTGTGACGCTATTAGCGCCGCATCAAGTATACTCACCATTAATAGCATCAATAGAAAAAATGCTATGAACTTCATACATGTACCCTCCATTACCTAGCTCTTTTTCTAGAAGATTAATAAGCAGTTGTAAATTGCTAACATCGTGAGTTCTGAGGTTGCAAATTTATGGAGGAGCGGCGGGAGGTTGCACCTACACATAGACTTTACGAGCTTCTATCCCTAGCTGCTTTAGCTCTGCTCGCATCTCTCTTCATACGTGGCAATATAGAGTTTCTTACATTGCTAGGAACATCCTTATTCTTGTTATCACTGATCAGCGCTATGTATGCAAGGCTCTTTTCTTATCCACCTGCCCAAAGCATAGTTAAACAAATCAACATCCCCTCCGCAGCTATCGAGAACGAACTTCTCTGCATAACAATAGAGGTTGAGAACAAGAGCGGCATTCACATTCCATCGATAGAAATTAGAATTCCCATACCACCCGAGCTAAAGGTAGTCAAAGGTTCTACTACTAACCGTTTCCCTCTAGCTAAAGGAACATGTTACAAGGTTGAGCTCTGTGTAGAGGGACGCCTTGGTTCACACGGGATCGGGCCTCTAGAGGTTGTGTATAGAGATCCTCTAGCTCTTTTCATTTCCATAAGTAAGGTGTTCGACGTTAAGTATGTGAAAATACATCCAAGGCCAATGCCCCCCGCCATGCTACGCGAAGTAGTGATCGCGAGGCTTGGAGGCCTAACAAAAACTCGTAGAAAAGGTTTTGGAACCGAGTTTTTCGGCATACGCGAGTATTTTCCAGGAGACGAGTATAGACATATTGAATGGAAAGCATACGCCCGCACATCTAAGCTCTACGTCAAATTATTCGAGCATGAGGCGTCTGTCTACATAATCTTTCTACTCGATGCACGCACTCCTATGTTCGTAGGACCCGTAGGGCGTACCCCCTTCGAGCTATCTTCACGTACGATACTCTCCGTGGCGATGCACTCAGCAAAACGCGGCGATAATCTCATGCTCATCTACCTAAGCGATGAGATTCACGGAGGAACCCCCTTCGTTCGAGGCGATTACGCTGTAACTGCCTTCTCAAACACATTAGCATCTATCGAATGGCCTTCACCTAAACTCATAGAAATTGGGAGATACATCTCTCCAAGAAGTCTTGGCTGGTTGTTAAGATACATTCTCCCACAGAGAATGCCCCGCGAAAAAACCATGGTCTTCTTATTCACTTCTCTCTTCGACGAAGACGAGGCTGAGGAGGTGGCCTTTACACTGCGTAGATTCATAGAATCAGGGCATGAAGTGCACCTTGTAGCTCCTCTAGTAGAGCTCTTTGAGATTCGCGAACTGAGTAGGGTCAATGACATGCTTTATCTCCTACGTTCCAAAGATCTCATCAAGACTCGTCTTCGCTCTCTAAACCTTCTTAAAGCCGTGGGGATACCCACAATCGTGGTGCACCCCAAGAACTTAGTATACGAGATCGTTAAACATATAGAATTAGCTAGGCTAAGAATGTAATGATTTTAAGAGCTTTCTTGCTTCCTCGATCACCTTACGAGCCACTCTTTCTCCGAACCCAGGAAGAACAGCGATCTTTGTTGGAGACGCGGCGGCTAACATCTCGATCGTTTTAATTCCCCGATTTGCTAAAACCCTAGCCCTCACACGCCCTATACCCTTCACCTTGACTAGCTCGAGAAGATCCTCCTTTACACCGTTTTCTACTCGCCTAGCCAGTATATGCAGTTTTCGGAAGTGTTTCTCAAGACTGGCTACCCTACATATTGTTGCTGCGGCATTCAACAACCAAGAAGCTGTGTCCACGATCGCCGCCAAGTCTCCTGGCCCTATACCAAAGCTATTCACAATACTATCCTCATCAACTTCGTTTATCCACGCCTCTAGGATCCTTGCGATCTTGTATGCTCGTAGCCATTCCTCAAACTCAACATCGCTTAACGGGGGTCTAGGTATAAGCTCTTCGTTTGCTAAGTAGATAGCTTCATCCTCAAGTTCAGCATACCTTGTAATCCTGACCCGGTTGAAGTCGGGCGTGTACGCTATTAAATGGAGGTAGAATATATCATCGACCTCGTCGAACTCTTTTAATACCTTAACTATTCTATCGGCTGACAGAGGGTCTATGTACAGTCTTGACACAGCTTCGCCCAGCGCTGTTGGAACGAGATAACCGTTTCGCGTAAGCATACCCATTTCACTAAGCTCATCGATCACCTTGACGATCTTGCCTCTCGAAAGTATAAAACGATAGTCTTGTGCGCCAAAAGTTTTAGAGAAGAAGCTAACAACCTCCTCGATTGTTCTGGCGTATCCTGATACCACGGTCGCTAGTACATGAATTCTTAGAGCACGTTCATTCCATAACTTGGATAGCACAGGCTCTGGCTGGCTAGTTATGTACTTACGCGCCTCGGCCGGTGGAGCATCAACTATGATCGCCTCGCCATAGGGGTCGAACTGCGGTCTTCCTGCTCTTCCCGCCATTTGCTTGTACTCGGCTATCGATATAGGGCGTAGATATCCGTGTTCAAACCTCCGCGTATATACCAATACTCTTCTAGCAGGCATGTTTATACCTGCTGCGAGAGTTGGAGTTGCACACACTACCTTCAACAACCGGGCCCTGAATCCCTTCTCGATAACTCTGCGGGCACCATAAGATAATCCGGCATGGTGAAATGCAACTCCTTTCTCGATTAACTGCCCCAGCTTCTCTCTCTCGATGGCTGACGAAGATGATTCTCTTAATTCGCTCACTAACTCTCTTAGTCGATTTTTGTCATAGGAGTCAAGTGCTTTATTGACGAGTTCGGCTACCCTACTCGCTGTATGCTCAGCCCTTCTCCTAGCTTGGAGAAATATCAGCACTTGATAATCCTCTTTTAGAGCCTTCGTAACAACATGAGCAATCACATCGCCGGTCCTAACCTCCTCCGCCCTACCATCAACGAATTCTATGATGTTTTTTCTCTTGTTATAGAAACCTTCAATCAGTTTCACTGGTCTCCAGTTGCTAACTACGAGTTCTGCATCTAACCACTTGGCAAGTTTAGACGGGTTGCCCACGGTCGCTGAAAGCCCTACAATCTGCCTCCCAAGGGTTAATGCTCGTGTAGCTATGAGCTCAACTATAGGCCCTCTTTCACCATCATTAATCGTGTGTAACTCGTCTATAACGACAGTGCCCAGCCTTTCGAGCCAACGCGGTCTGTGCCTGAATAGCGAGTCAAGTCTTTCGTATGTGGCGACTATAATATCGTACTTGCCCAGAGCCTCACCTGGTTCCTCGAAGTCACCCGTCGAGATCCCTATCTTAAGTCCGAACTTCTCCCAGAGTTTGAATTCAGCAAACTTCTCCGATGCTAAGGCTTTTAGCGGTGTGGCATATACTCCTATTCTTCCGCGTAGCGCTGCGGCGACAAGCGCTAGTTCAGCTATTAATGTTTTTCCGCTTGCTGTAGGAGCCGATACCACGATATTACGTCCATTAAGTAGACCTTTATCTACCGCCTCCCTCTGCGGAGGAGTTAGGCTCGCTATACCTTTGAGCTTGAGCCCCTCGATTACCACCCTTGGAAGCCCTAGTCTCTCTAACTCGCTCAAGGCTGCGCGAACACCGTTTACCACTGCTATGTCTAAAGTAGCTATATAAGTGGGTCTGGGCCGAATTTTTCCGAAGTCTCATAGAGAAGTTTTGTTACGCGGTGCTGGTGTCAGCACGTCCCATGCTTCTTCATTCCGAGGATCGAGGGATCGAGGCTCATCATCCACGCTTCTCATCTACGAACTCCGCTATTAGCTCTATACCTCTGATATTTCGCGCCTCTGGCCTGGTAACAAAGGTTATCCTGATATAGCAACGCCCCTTGTTCCCAGAGCATGTTTAATACTTGCTGTGCCTAGGCTGTCTTAGCGCGATATAAAGAACTCAGTAACTAAGTTTCCCAGGACGCGAATAGATTTGAAGGTGATGAATGCTGACGGTAGAGTATCTTTTGACGAACTTGATGTTGGCACTAGCGCTTGCAATGCTCGTGGGCAAGCTCTTTGAGGAGATTTTCGCAAGGCTCAGATTCCCGCCGGTCATCGGAGATCTCGTTGCTGGTTTATTACTGGGCGCAACACTGCTCAACATCTTCCCCATAAACGATGTTATAAAGACCGTGGGGTGGTTTGGCGCAACAATACTCTTGTTCTATGCAGGGCTAGAAACTAGATACCGTGATTTCATGCGGAACTTGAAGATGTACTGTATAATAACGCTTGGAGAGGCAATAGCGGCATTCTCAATAGGCTACGCGATAGGGATAGCATTCGGGTACACACCCCGCTCAGCCTACTTCATAGGTGCAGTACTTGAAGCTACGAGTGTAAGCGTTAGTATAAGAACGCTAATCGAAATAGGCAAGCTGGGTACTCCTGAAGGCTATACAATTCTGGGAGTCGCAGTGCTAGATGATCTGATCGCATTAATAACTCTGGTCGTCGGGGCGTCCTTTATTAGGACAGGGAAGTTCGATCTTATCACAATCGCAAGCACTGTAGCTACAGCTTTCTTGTTCTGGATAGCCACAGTACTCATACTCCATAAACTTTCAAACCTTATTGTGAGAACTGTCATGAAAATGCACGTAGACGAGGCTCTTTCATCAATGCTCTTGGGCATTTTCGCACTGGCAGCATATCTAACCCAATACCTCCACCTCTCACCTCTTATAGCAGCCTACGCCGTAGGTCTAGCTTTTTCCGAGGCAATAGGTATAAGACGTGTCGCAGAGAGGATGAGGTTCCTATCATTGATATTTTCGGTAGTATTCTTTATGGTTACAGCAGCTGGTCTAGATCTCAAGGCCACGCTAAGGGCAGAATACTTAGCTTTCTACCTAGCGATGATAGGCGGAGCATTCCTAGGCAAAACTCTCGGTGGAGGTCTCACATCGTTCCTGATAGGGTACCCTATACACACAGCTTTGAGAACAGCCGTGGGACTGTTTCCCCGAGCAGAGTTTTGCGTGATCGCCGCGTATATGGGGTACAGCTACGGCATTCTAGGGCCAGAGGTATACCTTGCAGCCCTTCTCATAGTCCTGACAACCAATATCGTGACACCACCCATGCTAAAGATAGTCTTTGAACACGGCCCACCAACAACCCAAATCGTATTTAGATGGAGAAGAATACGAAGGAAACAGAGGTAGAGGGTTATGGAGAGAGATGTAGCGGCTAGGTTTTACAAAGCGATCGAGGCCGTGCTCTCCATGAAGCTCTCAGAATTCATGGAGAAGTACCGCGAACTCCTCCCACGCTTTGCTCTAGTAGAGGAAGAGATGGAGATGCCCAAGGTACTAGATCTTCTACGCAGCGGGAGGCACTATATAATAGTAGTCGATAAGAAGAACAGAGTCAAAGGCATAATATCGTACATAGATTTCATGTTAATGTTTGGCAGGCGCAGATCAACAGCAATGTTCGCCCCGTTCTCAAGCGTCTCACGTAGTCTTAGAAGGTCGCGTATGCCTTACGAAACCCTCATAGGTCTCTCTGCCTCGGATATAACAACTATACTTCCTCCACATCTATGGACAGACTCGCTGGTCGAAGACGCGTTAAAGTATATGAGCAGCGCAGGCACAAACTATGCTGTTGTCACTACACGTGAAGGTGTTGTTGTGGGTATCGTGACTGCACATGCAATATTCCGTGCTGTACTAAAAGAAGCCCGTTTCGAGGATAGAAACCTTGACTCTTAGGAGGAGAATAATATCTCTTCTCCGCAAAACGGACCACTTCCTAACAGCCTACCAAATTATACGGATACTAGGTATCGATATCCATGAGAGAGAGCTTTACGAACATTTAAAACACGTAGCCCGCACGATATGGAGAACCAGCGGCGGACGCGAAAGACTTGTTATGAGGCTACCTAGATGCCGTTCTTGCGGATTCGTATTCACAGATCTTGAAGAACCGTGGAGGCCCAGCAAATGTCCTCGATGTGGTTCGAGGCTTATAGAACCTCCTGCGTTTGCTATCATTAGGGAGAAGTAGTGCAGAGGATGATGTGACTTACGGTACTCCGAAAAGTGAGGATAACCTCCCTTCGCTGACTACTTCTCCTCTTCTTCGATCAACCTGGCATAGTCTTCAGGCTTCAGGAGCTCGTTGAGCTCATCTTTGTTTACTATCTTAACCTTTGCTACCCAGCCATCTCCGTAGGGATCTTTGTTCATCTTCTCAGGTTCGTCTTCTAGAGACCTATTCACCTCTAAGACCTCGAGAGTTACAGGTGCATAAAGATCTTCAACACTTTTTATAGATTCAATAACCCCCATGGACTCCCCCTTACCGTATCTGCGACCTAACTCCGGCAGCTCTATACCAACAATGTTCCTCAGTTTTTGCTGCGCGTAATCCGTTATCCCCACAAGCGCCTCGTCGTTCAACACCTTGATCCATTCATGGGTTTTTGTGTACAGCCTATCCCTCATCACAAGGTACTTCCCAAGAACCTTGAAAGATTCTGCCATAACTGACACCATGTTTAAGAACTACTTCACACAATATAAAGCTGTAACCGTTCTGCTATAGAGGGGATGACGAAATACCCCGGGACCCTACCTGAGCACGTGAGGAGGTGGTCCTCGGCTGACCCAGTTCTCTAAAACTTAATTCCCCGAATTCTGCGTAACATTCTACAAGGTCGAGCAACAATGGAGATTCTCTGGACGCTAGCCTACGTAGTACTTGGGTTTGTGGCAGCTACATTCGGATCTATGGCAGGTCTCGGAGGAGGTTTCCTGATGGTTCCCACGCTCTACTATCTGAGCTTCTCTCCTCAGAACGCTGTAGCGATCTCCAAGTTTATGGTTGGTACTAACGCTGTCGTAAGCAGTTTTAGGTACTATCGCAGACTCAGAATTCCTCTAAGGCTTTACGCGGTTGTTGCTCCCCCGATGATAGCATGCGCGTATGTCGGAGCATATCTGACCGTTGTACTGCCTCGCGTTCAGCTCACCCTGATCATAGCTCTGATACTCATAGTAGGCTCCGTAAGGATGCTTGTAAGCAGTAGAGCAAGCAAGAAGTCGGGTTCTCAGTCTGCCAAAGGCTCGAGCATATCCTCAACAATAATAGCTTTCTCGGGAGGTGCTTTGGCAGGTCTCGTAGCTGGGGTGAGTGGTCTAGGAGGCGGTATCGTGGCGGTACCTGTATTCATGTATTTACTGGGATTGGATCCCCATACTGCAGTAGGCCTATCCATGATGTGTATAATGCCCTCAGCAATAGCATCAATAATTCGACACACCACGGACAGGACCATCATATGGAGTATCGCTATTCCTGCTGCTATTGGAGCTCTAGGAGGAGGCTGGGTTGGACCACATCTAGCACTGAGAACGCCCCGCGAAAAACTGAGGAAGTACATAGCGTTGATAATACTGCTAGCTTCAGTGCGAATGATCGTGGAGAGCTTCATAACCCTCTTCTAATCACTCAAACGAAGTTTCTCTACGTAGTACTTGAGGATCTCCGGCTCTACCTCAGCAATGGTCTTGAAGTCCTCTGGCAGAACAAATGTGAAGGGTATCACGTCTTTGATGCTAGGAAGGCCATGTATCGCCATTACCAGTCTGTAAATCCCTATGCCTACACCTGCGGTAGGAGGCATTCCGTATTCAAGCGCTCTTACATAGTCCTTGTCCATCGGATGAGCCTCAATTTCACCAAACTTATCCGCAGCCTTTCTACGAAGCTCCTCTTCTTTCTTAAAGAAGTAGTATTGTACCACAGGATTATTCAACTCGCTGTACCCATTCCCTACCTCAAGCCCCGCTAAATAGATCTCGAATCTCTCGGCATACCGCGGATCCTTTCTTGAAGGTCTAGCTAGCGGCGATACATCTCGAGGGAACATAGTTATGAACGTGGGGTTCGCGATCTTTGGCTGCGCTACCTTCTCAAATATCTTCTCAAGAATCTTTCCTCTCCTAGGATCTTTAACTTCAATACCAAGTTCTTTACTCAGCTTTAACAACTCTTCATAACTTAGATCTCTAACCTTAACCTTTCCTAGGAGCTCTATCGCCTCCTCAAGACCAAGCCTTCTCCAAGGGGGTGCGAAATCAAGTTCCACGGTTTCACCATTCTTCTCCACAGTTAGTTTGTAAGAACCATAAGTTTCCTTAACTGCATAGCTAACCATTCTCTCAACAAGCCTCATCATATCCTCCCAATCTGCAAATGCTTTGTATATCTCTATCTGGACGAATTCCGGATAGTGTTCGGCATCTATATCCTCGTTTCTGAAACAGACTGCGATCTCGTAGACTTTGAAGAAATTAGCGACAACGAGCCTCTTGAGGTACGTTTCAGGTGCTATGCTCAGATAGGCGTCAACTCCAAGTGCATACATATGGGTCTTAAAAGGCCTTGCAAGTGCTCCGCCATATATAGGCTGTAGTTTCGGGGTATGGATTTCTATGAACCCCTCGGAGTCTAGAAAATCTCTGAAAGCCTTCTCGATTCTATACATTGAAATTATTGCTTGTCTCACGTTCTCGTTAAGCATCATATCGAGGTACCTAAGCCTGTACCTCTTATCAGCATCAACAAGCCCATGCCATTTCTCGGGGAAGTCTCTCCAGGTTATGGCGAGATACTTGAGGTCTCTTACTAGAATAGACAGTTCGCCCCTCAAAGTCCGGATAGGATTCCCCTCAACACCTACCACATCGCCTATGTTTAGTAGCTCTATGAGACGCCACTTCTCGGGACCCAACACATCATAGCGTAGAACAAGCTGAATAGAATCAGATCCGTCATTCAAGATCGCAAAGACTATCCTTCCATGCCGCCGCAACCCCATTACTCTACCAGCAAGCTTGTAAGTATCCTCAGAACTCTCGCCCTTTCCTAGATCAGCATAATACTTCTTTATGAATTCGGCCGTGGCTGTCACTTGGTACCTATAGACTGATGTGTACGGATCTATGCCTAACTCTATAAACCTCCATATTCTGTGCCTTTGCTTCATTGACGCTTCAATAATACATCACCTACTAGAGTGTCCTCGGCCCAACCAATAATAGCTTTAATGCACTATCCTCTACACCAACCTGGGTAAAGTCTTGTAGTCAGTAACCTAGGTGCATTGCTGTGGAGAGATGTACGGTATTCGTGGACGGGAAATCTCTTGTAAGGTATCTCCTAGCACTACTCTACAAGTTCAACATTGAGAAGTGCGGAACTGTTCGAGTAGCTGCCAGAGGAAGATTTATCTCCAAGGCTGTTACCAGCGTGCTCTCGCTGTTGAATCTGCTCCATCACAATTATGCAGTTTCACACATCTCAATAGGAACCGTCGTACTTAGAAGTAGCAGTGCCGAAAAGCACGTATCAAAGATCGAGATAGTCGTAGCGAACATGGAGAGGGTGCCTTGATCGCGATATAGTTTAATATCTAAACTCACGAGTTGTTGGAGGGAGTGCCCTTGTCGTTGCGTGTAGGAATCTATGGTTTTGGAGCTATAGGCAGGTTAATAGCACGTGCAGCACTGGAACGCGGATACGAGGTTGTGGGGGCTGTTGACATAAATCCTGAGATCGTGGGCAAGGATGTAGGTGAGCTCATAGGAAAAGAGAAGTTAGGTGTTGTAGTGACTCGCGATGTTGAGAGCCTTGTGGAAGCAGACATAGTACTTCACGCCACGGGTAGTTACCTGGATAAGGTCTACGATCAGCTAGTGAAGGTTATCGAGCTAGGCGTAGACGTCATATCTACCTGCGAAACTCTTTCGTATCCGTATTACCGCTACCCAGTACTGGCAAGACATCTAGACGCCAAGGCGAGAGCCCACGGCGTTACCGTGCTTGGAACAGGTATAAATCCAGGATTTCTGCTGGACACTCTCGTCACGGTGTTGACAGCGCCTTTCCACGTAGTTAAGAAAGTACGTGCTCTCAGGAGTCTAGATGCTTCGAAGAGGAGATTGCCCTTCCAGAAGAAGGTTGGTATAGGGCTCGATCCTGAGGGGTTTAAGAGGAAGCTTGCCAGCGGCGAACTTACGGGTCACGTGGGTTATGCGGAATCAGTACTGCTGATAGCCGATGCCGCATCCATCCAGCCTACACGCGTTGAGGAGGGACAAGAACCTGTTGTAGCACAAGAGGATGTGAAGATAGGTGAACGGGTAATAGAAAAGGGTAAAGTACTCGGTGCCAAGGGTTACGGCGCCGCCTATGCTGGGGACAAGGAGTTCATAAGAATCGAGTTCATCGCCTATGCTGGTGCTGAAGAGTACGAACTCATAGAGATCGAGGGTAAGGACTACAGTGTTACGTGGAGGAGCAGCGGTACGCCCGGCGATATGGGCACGGTCTCGGTACTGCTTAACTTAGCCGAAACAGTACTCGAGACAGGGCCAGGCCTCATAACGATGGTTGACCTCATACCATTCAGGCCCAAGATCGTGCCTTAGCCACACGTCCCTACTTTTTACTTGAAGTTTTCTAGAACCTTCTCTTTAACACTGTCTATAGCAAAGAGCTTGCTGTATATGCTACTCTGTTTACCCGTGTAAAGATCATAAACAGCCGAGAGGTTTCTTTCCACTGCTAGCGGATAGAAAACGAGTCTGTAATACGCTACGTTAACGGACACACTCTCTTTGAATCCTAGACCTTCTTCTAGAATCTCGAGAAGTATGCTTAAAGCCACTCGCGATCTCCTCACCGCTTGGTATGTAAGGCCCAGAATCTCGCGATCTACTAAACTCAGCTTCGCTAAATCTATCGCACCACTCTTAAGTGTTTTGTAAACCGAGTACATATTCTGGAGCAGTTCAGCGGGATCTTTTACAAGCGGCTTCATGATTATCCCATTCAGGTGAACATCGCTAAGCACATCACGCTCCTCTATTCTTCTTGCAAGGAGGACTGTGGTTATAGGTGCCTCACCTAGCAACGCTGACACAAAAGCATCTACGAAGATACTGCGCATAGCGTAGCCATCTCTTCTGAGGATGGCATAACGTATTTCATAGAAGGGTTCCCATACAACGATTCTCGATCTCTTCAACGTTTTACGGAGGACCTGCTCTCTAGGCTTTACGAACAACACATCCTAGCACCCACTCAGCCGGATGGCTCCAGCTCATCTTGTAGCATCGCCACGAAGGGCACGCTCATCATCGCCACTACATACAGTACTTTACTACTACCTAAAACTTTAGCCACATATAGAGAAGCACATCTTAGGAGGTGTTCCATGGTTAGCAGCCGGTTCCTTGAAGAAGCGAGTCGCGAAGTGAGGCCAGTATATGCGCAAGGACATTTCTTTGTGGGGCTAGGCTACATTGCCTACTATCTTGTTTTCGATTACCACGACCCTCTTGGTTACTACGAAGCTGTGTTATCTAATCCCAAGCTCTTTAACGATGAAGTTACGAAACTTAGCTACAATATGCAGAAGTTTCTTGACGAAGAGAAGGTCGTCGTCAACAATGTGCGGGTAAGACCCTTGGTAAGCATGATTGATATAGGGTTTAGAGGTAGTAAAAGGAGACCGTACATAGTATTCGTGATAAGATTTCGCGCTCCGATAAGACCGGGGATGAATGTGTATGAAAACTGGTACTCGGCCGAAGTTCCCGAGTATGACTATGTTGCCTACTGGGTGTTTCCGCCTGGTTCTAAGGTACGTGAGGTTGTTGTCGGGGAAGAGCACGACATTGTGGGAGGCAATATTGTTGCTATATACGGGCGTAAAGGTGTTAAAACTACTGGGTATGAAAAGATAGTCTTCGAAATTCCAAAACTGGACATCGCAGGTTAGACTCTATGAAGATCAGGCTGGGGCTCAGACTGCGCGATATACTGGGCGAATACATAGTTATGGAGATTCGAGGCTGTATAAGTTATGACGAATTTTTAAAGAAGCTGGGCGAGGTAGTGGGAGCAGTAGCTAGTGTGGATGAACTGACCATAGTGAAAAATGGTGTTGGTCTTGCTAAGGATTCTCTCGTATGCGAAGATGACGAGGTCGTGGTGTTACCGAGTGTTAGCGGAGGTTAGAGGCCGAGGATCTCGTTCACCTTGTTCCAGAATCTTGTCCACCATTCTTGGGCAGCTCCCCACGGGTCTTTTGAGAACTTGCCGATCCAGCTCTCAACCTTCATCTCCGAGGCCATAGATACAACCACATCTCTGGACTTCATTCCCTCCCAGAACTTAGGCACTACACCCGCTTTCTTGTTGTATTCAGCTATTCTCTTGTAGATCTTCTTAGCATGTTCATCTAGATCAACGTCAACTCCTAGAATCTCCTTGTATAGGTGGGGTAGTAACTTCTCAGCCCATCTCCTATGGAATCTACACACACCTGCATTGTCAACTAAGTACTCCTTGAAGGCTCTAGTCAGTGAAGCTTTTGCAAAGTCCTCAGGTTCCATAAATGTCGGTGTATAGTTTGTCCAGTACCTTCCTAGAACGAACAGAGGTGCTACCATTCCAGGCGTCCAGTAGTAGTTCGGGGTCATGTACCCCTCCTCGCCGTAGGGTGTATAAACCGCCAGATCCTCGAACTTTATCCCAAGTTTGTTGACTCTATCACTGAACTTCTTATCCAGCTCCTTAGCTGCGGCCCTCAGACCTTTCTCTGCAATCAGTTTCAGAATCTCGTTTTCTTGCTTAACGAGACCCTCCACAAGCTTCTTAACAACCTCAGCATTTACAAGCGATTTCTCCAAGTCGAAATTCCTAGCATCGAAGAACGGCTTTTTGTCGAGTCCCAGCTCCTCTGGTTTGAGAAGCCCTTTCTCGATGGCCTCCATCAACCACGATACTACGTGACCTATCTCGATAGCGTCGAAGCCGAGAGCATCTACTAGATCTACTAATTCGGCCGATAACTCGAACTTGAATACTCCCACCATCGGGCCTAGGCCGTTGAAAGGTTCGTAGTCCACTTTCTTGCCTCTCCACACCTTCTTACACGCAGCTGGACAAGGTTCACCGCAAGTGGACCAGCTTCTCGATTTCACAAACACCTCATCGTTGAAAGGTTTCCAGAAGTGCTCCATTATCATGCTGTGCAGCTTCATCCTCTCCTCCTTGGTCAGGTACATGCTGCTGAAGCCGAACATCGGTATAAGGTCTTTGTAATGCGGGTAGTTCACCCCGAAGGTTCCGCCAGTCCCCATACTTTCGTCAAAGCGGTATTTCACGACTGCGCCGAGCACTGCTTCACTGTAGCTCTTTCCTAATACTTTCTTCGAGAGCTCATCCAGGAACTTGATGTCGGAAAGCTTCGGGAACCCCTTCGAGGGATCGAAGTTTCCGCCTACTACCAGTGCCACGACACCGTGGGCTCTGAACAGAACGCTGCCTCCGCCTCCGCGAGCCGCTAAATCCTCGGCTCCGGGAACGAAGTCCTTCTTCTCCGGGTCTATGTCTACCGAGAATATGCTCCCTTCTATGGTCTTGACAGCTGCTGGTCCCACCGCAATGATCCTGGCCTTGTTCTTCGAGATGAATTCGCTGTATCTATCGGCTAGGTACTTCGTAAGTGCATACACGCCTTTCTTCTCTCCGTAGCCGGAGTACACTTTCTCTAGTTCATCAGGGTCTAAGTGTTCGAAATGCACTCTAACGTTCTCCCCATCGCCCTCTACAAGCAACACTGTTGGGGATTCTGACCTACCCTCTACCACCACAGCATCAACACCGCACCGCATGAACTTGTACGCCGCGCCTCCCATAGTGCTTACGTGTAGCCCTTGGCTCTCCGGGCTTCTGAATACCGCCACAAGTCTGTGTGTACCAAAGAGTCTACCTCCTGCAAAGGGACCCTTGCCTAACACAACAACATTCTTCTCACTGAACACTGGATAGCGCCAACTCTCATACTTCTCAAAATGCAATTTTACTCCTAAGTCTATAGGCCCTAGCACTTCAGGTGGCAAGAACTCTTCGATCTTGAAAGCGCCCTGCCCCACATCTATGAAGAGTGCACGATAGCTGAAAACCACCTTTAAACACCATCTCTACGTTGAGTTAGTGCTAGATTATAACACAAACGCGTGAAACGCTAATTACGGGTCTTATTGGTATACCCAAGCTTAGGAGTTCGGCTTGTGTCAATGCCTAAAAATGCCCGAAGAACTAAGGAGTCTTTTGGCTAACGCTCATACCTACTTCAAAGCCCACACGATCCTCGGGAACCCGGATCACGTAGTAGCACAGGCTATGGCGATAGTAGGCGACCCCCGCAGGATCTGGCTTGTTGGCGATGTGGTCTGCATGAACTTCGTAAGCCGCGGCTACTTACCCAAGGCATGCATAGTCGATTTTAGAAGTGAAAGACGACGTAGAATAGAGCAGGAGAGAGGAGAGAAGTTACTTACACTGTTCCCGCACGTAATCAAGATCAAGAATCCTCCCGGTCATCTATGCCGTAGCTCTATAAACGCTGTCAAGGATCTCGCCAGAAGGGGCGGGGGAATACTGCTTATCGAAGGTGAGGAGGATCTGCTAGGACTTGCCGTGCTACTGAAGGCACCTATAGACGACGTATTGATTTATGGAATACCTCCTAGAAAAGGCATAGCCATCGTACCCATAGACAGGGAGAATAGAGAAAAAGCGCAGAGGTTAATAGCAATGTTTAAAGAAGCAAATCGTTAATAAGCTAGTGACATCAAACAGCAGACGGGGCAAGAGGGCCCGTAGCTCAGCCAGGATAGAGCGCCGGCCTGCGGAGCCGGAGGTCCGGGGTTCAAATCCCCGCGGGCCCGCCACACCTACGAAATACCTTTCTCACCAGAAGCCGTGAACATTCCTTTCAACACTTTCTACTTCTTAAAACCTTCGGGAAGTTTTAGAGAAGATATCAAGTTTTTACTAAGTTCCAACGGAGGGACCTAGTATATACGTAGAACTACCATCGTATAGGTTTCCGATACACCTTTAATGCTCCTTATAGCGTCTATTATCTTGTTTATATCCCTTGTCGAGCTTGCGCGGGCCATGACAACAATATCGTATTCTCCGGTGACCTCAAAAACTTTGTCAACGTACGAGTACGCCACTATCCTTTTTGAGACCTCAGGTACCGGTGTGGGAGGCTGCGTCTTTACGAGAATCAAAGCCGTGACCTCCCCTGGCGCCTCGTAATCGATTGTGAACCTCTTTATTACACCTAACCTTTTCAGCCTTGCTATTCTCTTACGTACAGCGGACTCGGATAAACCCAGCTCGGCAGCCAGCTTAGCATAAGATAACCTGCTGTCTCTCCGTAGGAGCTCCAGAAGTTTGTAGTCTTTTTCATCTAAATTTGAACTATTTTTACCCTGAATCATCAGGAATCCCCTCAATGCTGCTACGCTATCGTGATCCCAGCGCTATTGAGTGTCAACGCAACCAGCTTTTTAGCTCTTCCATCGCTTATCACAATTTTCAACTCCCAGCTTCTCTAGCTTGTCTTGTTAGTGAAGGTCTCCTATTCACACCGCGTCCAATTCTCTTAACAAGACTATCAACCTCTTTTCACAAAATCTTCTCCGCCTTCTCCATCCCGACGATTACGCCCAGTGCGTCGGTCAGGAAGTACCAATAATTGGGCCCACAACACAGATGCTATCTTCGCTTCTGATCCCCGTCAACAGCGAGCTTCCCCTCCTCACCTAAGATAAACTGCGCCATCATGATCATATCGACGATGCTAGGAATTATGCTTAAGCTCTAAGTAACCGAGCGGGTACAACGAAGCTTTGCACCTAAGGATTGTTGAAGCTGACATGGTCGGAGCAACCATTTTGAAACACTTCTCAAAGCTGTGGTTGAAGCCTATGGATGAGCACCGAGATACCACAGTGAAGAAGATTTCGTTGTAGCGCGTAATACGATGAGTAAAATTAGTCCGTTTTCGTCAGTGGCGGCCGCGTTAATCTTCATCGCATGTAACGCTCAGGAGCGCGGGACTCTTCATCCAGTACATACTTTTTATTCTTGGGTAAAGAGATTTAGTGTGGATGATGAGGGAGGTGAACACGGATAGATGTGAAGAGAGATCAACCGGCTGATACACCAAAATGAATTTTGTTGTATAAGCTTCTAGATCGCGTCAGCCCATGTGAGTTTCTTCACTCTTCAGCTCCTGCCGGTTACATCATCCACAGTTGCTGTTTCTGCTGCGAGAGTTGATAAGTGCTGAGCATACACTGATCCCCGTGGAGCGGTGATGTCAAGGTCCGCTTCTGAATCGTGATGAGTGAACCCGAGGCTGAGCACTGTGGGCAGGCTGGTACGGCCGCTTATCGAGAAACAGCGTATCGCTGAAAAGCTGAGGGATCTTCTTGACGACTCTTCGCTGAGGAAAGCTGAAAAGGATCACCACGCCAAACGCAGACCTAGACCGTGCGGTATGACTATCCATACAGGGATAGGGTGTAGCTACGGCTGCGTATACTGCTACGTACCCGACATGGGTTTCCCCATGAAACCTCGCCCCTACCCGCTCTCACCTCTTGAATTGGTCTACGCCCTCAGCATCAATCCGTACGTAGTACCCTCGAGAACCCTAGCTGCCTATGGCTCGGTAACCGAGCCTTTCATGGAAGTAACCAAGAGCTTGGCATCCCAATATATTGTCGAGGTGTACCGGTGGCTAAGGCTTCCAAGCCAGGTATCTACGAAAGCGTGTGTAGACAGCGATGTTGTTAAAATCCTGCGGAACGGAGATCCGAAGCTCAATATCCTCATATCTGTCATCACTCTCTCTATGGCCAAGTTGTTGGAGCCGAGAGCTCCAGACCCCCTAGAGAGAATTAAGTGTGCAGCTCGTTCAGGTTTCCCGGTAACACTGTTCGTGAGACCCGTCATACCCCGGATCACCGAGAAGGAGATCTCCAGGATCTTAGATGTTGCTCTTAGCAATGGTGTTCGAACCGTGGTATTCGGTGCTCTGAGAATAACGCCTGGTATTATCAAGAGGCTTGAGAGTATAGGTGTCGATACCAGCTTCATCGAGAAGCTCGTAACTAGATCGATGCGAAGTTCAAGGGATCAGGTACCTATATCTTTACAGAGCATAAGACCTCTGCTCATATCCGAAGCTAGGCGCAGAGGCATGGTAGTACTTCCATCGGCGTGCGCCGCCAACATATACGTACATGACGATTACTGCTACATGTGTAACTTCGGACCATGCGGCAACAAGTCTTCGCGTATAGTCTTTGACGAGGGCGACGTGCACGAAGTTGCTGAGTTTATGGGGCTCAGGGTAGCCGTTAAGAGGGTAAATGAACGTTCGGTTACACTCCTCGTAACAAAGTATAGGAATAGAGAGCAGCTCGATGTTCTGAAAGTCGTGTTATCTACCACTACACGTACACAGGTACGAATACTACCTCGTTAACGTGGCAATGACCTCACGAAACTTTTGGACAAACATCTTCGCCCTATCCCGATCGGTGGCTCTACCCGCACGTCCATTCTCTTTGATGAACGAGCCTACTATCACACCTTCTACAAATCTTAGATAGTACTCTAGATTGTCGAGATTCGCACCGCTTCCCATAAGCACCGGGTAGCTATCTAGCGCTTTACGTACATTCATCAGGATCCAGGGATCGGGTGGCTCACCCGTTCTTCGCCCAGTAACTATGATAGCGTCTGCCTTACCTCGCTCTACAGCATCTAGTACGGTTGCCCTGATGTACTCAGGTGTTGCGCTTTGAACGCCTAGCACTACAGCGTGCTTACACATAACGTCAGCAAATACAGCTATTCCTGGATACCTCGATCTAAGTCTAAGTAACTTCGGTGCAGCAGGCTCTATAATCCCCGAATCTGTTACAAGTGTTTCGACATATGCATTGACACGGATAAACTTAGCCCCAGCAGCATAAGCAGCTGCGTACGCTTCACATGCAGAGTTTCTCAGCAGGTTAATGCCTACAGGAATAGAAGAAGAACGAACAGCTTCACGTACTACAACTGTAAACGCTGTCAGCGTCACTGGGTTGCGCACTCTCTTTAGAAAAGGAGCATCGCCAAAATTCTCTATGAGCAGAGCATCAAAGCCCGCCTCCTCAATAATGTGTACCTCCCTGAGAACATAATCCACAATCTCCTCCACGCTACCTGAGAAACTATGTGAGCCGGGAAGCGGAGGTAGATGCACTACTGCTATAGCCACTGGTCTCTCAAACTCCTTAAATACTTCGTGGAAGAGGCTGTTTTTCACATTCTCCCCCGCAAAGCTATAGACTAACGACGCAAAACGCTATTCTCATCTCACGAAGTCAAGGTTATAAAGAGTAATACACCTTAAGGAATCCATTTCTAGATTCAACACGTAGAGCTGTGCAACGCCTAAGAAGCTGAAAGAGCATTGCGCCATCACGTCCGTAGATGCCAAACCAGGTGGCAAGGAAGTACATAGTACTTCTAACCACTGGGTCGTCTGAAGCTATATCAAGTCCTTTAATCCCCACGATCGCACCGTCAAGACTTCTGACAACGGTGTTGAAGCGGAAGTTATGTTGTGAGGCTAGAATAGTTGAGATAATAAGCACTTCAACAACATCCCTACCAACATCAAATATCTTCTCAGGCTCGACCACGTAGGAAGCTTTTCTGTACATTTGTGCGTATAGCGAGAGCAGTTGAAACATACTCACACGCACAAACCTAGTCCTCAACAACACAGATCCCATCAACAGTCTCTACGCAACGAGCAACACCTTTATTTCCTAGCTAGGTTAAAATCAGCAATTACTGGGAGAACCTCCACAACTGGGGGTCAGACCCCCTGGATGAGTGGAGGAGGGACGTATTCACCGCCACACTACCACGTAGTTAGATGAAGAGAACCTCACCGCGGCGAGGGGTGAGCTAAACCCGCGCGTCTGACACGCCTTAAGCTGTATGCTGCTTCTCGTCCAGTCACAGACCCAAGGTTTATTAGGCGAAAACCAAATAACGCTGCGGAAGATGTAGCAACGTCCTCTGGGGCAGAAATTTAAGAAAAATCGTGGTGTGGCAAAGATGCAGAATCAAAGAATAGCACGTGCTGCACACCTAATGGAGGAGGCACTTGAGATACTAGATGAAGAACTGAGACGGTGCAGAGCCAGCGATTGCGAGTATCTATCCCAGATCCTCTGGCTAGGACTTAAGGTAAGGATCATGCTATCTATGTATGCTGTGAGAGAGGGGAGCAAGAAGCTTAAACGCGCTGTTGGGGCCTAGCCAACGAGCTTTTCCAGTATATGAGGGTAGCGAACTATCGAATCAGCTGCTATCGTAACAACATCACCTCTAATCTTACCCAGGTTCTTCAGCTTCTCTATCGCAGCAATAGCCGCACCTGTGGAAGGACCCGCGGCAATACCCTCATTCATCATCAACACTCTCAGCTTTGCCAACGCCTCTTCTTCTGAGATCGGTATAAGCTCGTCCACGTATTTAGAGTACTTATTGTAGAGTTCCGGCTTCGTAGAGCCCACCAAACCTTCGATATAGCTCCTGCGCCCAGTACTAACCGAAGGATCCAATGAAGATCCTTTGGGGACAACCCCGTAGATCTTAACATCGCTGCCCATTCTCTCCTTAAGGCACCTACCAACACCTGTGATAGTGCCGCCCGTCCCTACACCCATGACAAACGCTGAGACCCTGCCCAACTGCTCGACGATCTCAACACATGTACTCTCGTAGTGAGCGAGGTGATTAGCGTCATTCGAATCTTGATCTAGGAACACTGCGCTCTTCTCCCTAGCTATGGCAATCGCTATGTTCCTCTTGAACAGAGGGTGTTCAGGAGGTACTAGAGGCGCTATCTCAACCTTGGCGCCCAGCATCTTCAACAGCGATACCTTAGTAGGCGATACCCTCGAATCGACAACTATGTAAACCTCTAGACCTAACCTCCTGCCTATCCACGCTAGCGAGATCGCGGTATTGCCGCTCGAGACTTCAACTATTCTACTACCTGGTCTAAGCAGCCCTTTCTCAAACGCTTGTTTGATCATGTAGTATGCTGCTCTATCCTTATGACTTCCACCCGGGTTTGTGTATTCGAGTTTAAGCCAGACCCTCAACTCTTTATCGGAGAAACTTCTGAGGAGCACAATAGGCGTATTGCCTATGATCCTGCCAACCTCCTCGAGAAGTTCTCTTAACGATCCCTTCAGTTTTGATCACCGAACATCTCATGATGTTATCGGGGTGGAGTCGCCCCATCTCATCCTCCCGCATCCGCGGGTGTCGATGGGGTAGCCAAGGAATATTCGGAGTATTAGGTGATAACTATTCATGCTCAGCCAGGCGTCTGCTCATCACATTCTCAGCTCCGTCACCACTCATCACATAGCGAGACGAGGAAGCCCAGCTCATCGCCTAGCCTCAGCAACACCGGTAGATGTCCCCCCACGATCACTATCTTGACCCGTCCTTTAAACCCCCGCTCCAAGACCATAGGTATGAGGTTTAGACCTGACAGTGCTACTCTTCTCGAGGGTAGCAGGACTGCAGGACAAGTTTCTAGAAAAACATCTTCTCTGCTTTCTACGAGCACTCTATCACTTGGCCGCAATACCATAGACGTGATGTTTCTGGGTAGGAGATCCTCGTTAGTCTCGGTGTAGCGCTCAAGAACCTCGGGTGTGAGAGC
>QMWT01000006.1 GCA_003661775.1 Thermoprotei archaeon | reverse complement strand
GAAGATGAAGGGTGTTGATGTGTTTAGGTACGCGGTTCAGGTTAAGGGTGTAGGTGTGGGGGCACACGGGATCAGAAGCGGTAGAGACTATCCGCAGCCCCACGCATACGCAGCCTCCGTACAGGGAGGAGACCACACATCAGTAGCGCCGGAGCAGGACAAAGTGTTCTCTGATAGCGCGGTAATATGCATGTTCAACACCGTTGACTGGGATACCATGATAGGTCTGCTGAACGCCGTTACGGGGTGGAGAGTAACTCAGGATGAGCTCTTCAAGGAGATCGGTGCACGGGTGCTGACCCTCCAAAGGATCCTGCTTCTCCTCGGAGGTCCTGATGTGTTCTGGGATCCTAGGCGTGATGATGATAATCCGCCTAGGTTCTACGAACCACTGCCAAGCGGCCCCTACAAAGGTTCTAAAGCAGATAAGAGCAAGGTTGAGGAGCTTAAGAAGAAGTACTACGAAGAACTAGGATGGGACCAGTACGGAATACCAAGAGAAGAAACACTCAGAAAACTAGGGATAGAAACAGCAACAAGAGAAATAAAGAGAATAAAGAAGAGACTAGGAATAGAATAGAAGGTGCAGATGCGGAAATACTTAGTCTATGTCTAGCTTGCTATACACCAATTTTTGAACATTATTTGTATCCTCCGGAGATGAAGTTCTTATCGTACGACCGCTTCTACACAGTTGATTTTTGGCTAAGCATGTAGGGAGTTCAGACCACTGGCTGACATTGCCAAGCCAATACTAAGGTTCTATTGTTTAATGATTTAATAACTTCTGTTCACAGAGGCATGATTGTGCAAATAAAAACGATGTTTTTAGGTAGATAGCTAGCAGAGAGAACTACTTCTTCGCTTCCTCAGCACTATACACTATCTTGCCATTAATTATTGTGTACACAACTCGAGCTTCTACTTGGAACGGTGGAGCATTAAGCACTATTATATCTCCATCTTTGCCGGGTTCTATGCTACCGAGTCTGTCGGCGAGTCCCAGTATATCAGCTGCATTGATAGTGACAGCCTTCAGCGCATCCTCGAAGCTCAGACCGTCTCTTATAGCGATGGCTACTTGTATTGGGAGCAGCTTTATCGGTACCACTGGGTGGTCTGTAGTTATAGCTACCTTGACTCCATGCTTGGCTAGGATCCCTGGGGTTTCCGTAGTCCTGTTTCTGAGCTCTACCTTGTACTTGGCTGTTAACAACGGTCCTACGACGGCTGGAATATTTCTTGAAGCTAGTACCTCGGGAATTCTGTGACTCTCTGTTGAGTGATCAAGTACTATATCAAATCCAAATTCTTCAGCTATCGATATGGCCGTGAGTATATCGTCGGCTAAGTGGGCATGGGCTCTAGCCGGTATCTTTCTTCTAAGGAGGAGCTCTAGGGCTTCGAGCCTGAGGTCTTTATCTGGAAGTTTCTCGGGTTGATCCTTAAACAAGTCCTTCTTCCTCATATAATTCTGGGCTTTGGTCAGCCACTCTCTGATAAGCCCTGCTATCGCCATTCTGGTAGCAGGAGACCTCTTGTTCTCGAGTCCGTGGGTCCTCTTGGGGTTCTCGCCGAACGCGATCTTGAGACCTATAGGCTCCTTCACAACCATGTCCAGTTTATGCTTACCGTAGGTCTTCATAGCGACTCCTAGTCCCCCTATGGGGTTGGCACTCCCTGGCAACACACCCACTGTGGTTACTCCGTGGGAAAGTGCTTCGTAGAACCCCTCATCATCGCTCTTGATACCGTCTATGGCTCTCAGGTGCGGTGTTACAGGCTCAGTAGTTTCGTTTGTATCCCTACCCTCCCAACCAATAGCAAGCTCGTGAACTCCTATGTGGGTGTGCGGATCTATCATTCCTGGCATAATATGCATTCCCTTAGCATCGAGTATGTCAGCACCCTTCGGAATCTCGACCTCGCCAGCTTTGCCAACAGCCTTGATCTTACCGTCATCACCTACAACTATGACCCCTTCTTCGATAACTCCTCTGGTAACTGTGTAGACCTTCCCGCCACGTATAACCAACACCAAGGTTCTCACCGTAGAGCCCCATCAACTCGCAAACAAATTAAACCTGCTACTCTGCTGCCAAGGTCGTGTGCTTTAGTTAATTCCACACTATAGCCATGTTCGGTATGAACAGGTTTGGGTATGAGTCTGAGCCCTCGAAGATTAGTTTTGCGGTTGTTTGCATAGCAAAAATTTGAAACCTCTACAAAATGGAGCTGTAACAGCGTTATTAGGATTCAGAGATATAAGTTTGTGTAGAGCCTTTGTAACAAAGGAGTATTGTTGTTGCAGTAGGTGCCGTTATGCTCACGGTTGTTGTGAGAAGCAAGAGGGATGCTGATGCTGTAAAAGCTATGCTGAGGGTATTCTGCGAAGAATGGGATATCGATGTAAAGACTCTGCAAGGTGCTAGGAGAGCTGAAGATGCACTGAGAAAACTCGAAGAGATTGTTTCAGAGGACCGCTTCTACTTACTGCTTCTGGGGAGAGAAGATTCTGAAATGGCTCAGGAACTTGATAGAGTGTTGCCTCCCAACATAGCGGTCCACGTAGTGCCCCGTGCACGAGTTAGAAATGCTAGAATTGAGCAACTAGCGCACGAATTCGATGTTGGTAGGAGCAAGTTCAGGCTTGTTGCTCTATGGGAGCCACGTCGTAAAGGTTTTGTGTTTGGGCTTAGGCAGGGAATGCAACTAGAAGAGTATGAGTACAATCCTGCTTACGACGTGTTTCTAGGGCTGGGAAAGGGTTTTGGATCAGCTTTGAGAAGAGTTCTGGGTGCGGATTTGTGCCGAAATCCCCTTCTGGTTAGGAAGTTCGGAGGAGTTCACGATGTGTATTGCGGTTTAAGGCGGGCAGCAGTCCTAGAGATCCCTGATGAAGGATTTAGACCCCATGGCAAGATTTTGTGCTCCGAATGCGTTACTGAAAGCGCTGACGAGCATGTTCTCCTAGAGATCAATCGCCCCGTATTGGAGCTGTATGAACGCATAGCTCTCTCATTTCTGGGAAGATTTAGAGAATGGGCCGATACCGTAATCGTGCCATGGAGCGGAGGTAAGGACAGCACGGCGACACTGCTCATAGCGTTAAGAGCTTTTCCACGAAAAAAGATCAGGGTCTTGTTCTCCGATACGGGAACAGAGTTTCCGTGGACCGTGGACTACGTAGAGGAGGTTTCTAAAACATTGGGTGTAGAGATTCACCGAGTATACGCAGGGGTCGACAAGGGGCTTCTTGAGGAAGGTATGCCGATGCCTACACACGACAATAGGTGGTGTACGGCGAGGAAGATAGGTAGTGTGATGGTGGGCGTAATGAAGTTGTCGGAAGGCAACACACTGATAGTTACAGGTGATAGGGATGCTGAGTCAAGAAGGAGAAGCCTCAGACCCCCTGTAAGGAGGGTAGACTCGAAGACGCTCATTGTTACTCCGATAAAGCTATGGAGTGCTGCACATGTTCAGCTGTACATACTGAGCAGGGGTCTCCGTCTCAATCCCTTGTATGAGAAAGGATTCTACAGAATAGGCTGCTACATATGTCCAGCGTTAAGAAGCTGGGAGCTCTTTATCATGAACAGCGACCTCTCAGTATCTCTAAGACTTCAGAGACTTCCGCTCTATCGCAGATTCATAGAGCATAGGATGAAGATGCAAGTAACAGGGAGTAAGCACGATAAGGAGGCTCAAGTAGTTCGCGGATTACTGAATATCTGTGGCTAAGCAACGCTGAAGAGAAGCTACATGCCTCAAATACCTTAAAACGTTCTCTCGGAGCGTAATGTCATGTACTTCCAATTACCATAACCGTGAAGAGAACGTTTAGCAGGACCCGGTATCAGGAGCTCCTTGGGAGAGCTCTAGTTAACGGAATTAGTTTAAGTTTTTATCTTTGGTTTTCTCAAGTATATGCAGAGGTAAAAAGATGCCCACGGATAAACTTCCTAATCCTTTCAAGCCTTACAGTCTAATACCTGCTATAGTAACCCCCATGAAACAGGATCTTAGTATAGACTTCGATCAGATGGAGAGGTATGTGAAGTGGCTCCTCACATTCGGCATAGGTGGGCTTGCTGTTGCTGTAGATACAGGTGAAGGTCCACAGCTCTATAAGCATGAAAGAATTGAGCTTGTAAAGCATGTAAGTAATGTTGTAAAGGGCAGGGTTCCGGTAGTCGCGGGGCTACAAGCTGTAAATACTGCAGATGCGGTCGAGACCGCCAGGCAGCTAAAAGAAGCTGGTGCAGACGCTCTACTGGTCTTTCCGCATCCAGCGTTTATAGGATATCCCAACGAGGATGTGATCTTCGACTACCACAAAGCTATATCCGATAATGTCGACATTCCTCTGATAATATTCAACCTTCAGCCTGCTCTTGGAGGTGTCGAGTATACAAGCAAGGCCATAAGGATGCTCTCAACGCTCAGGGCGGTTGTGGCTATTAAAGAAGCTTCGTTCGATGCTAGAAAATGCCTGGAAGTTATAAGAACCATTAGGAAACTTCCGAATAGGATAATGATACTAACAGGTAACGATAACCTCATCTATGAATCGCTAGTAATGGGAGCAGAAGGAGGGTTATTGGGGTTCGGAACTATAGCCGTCAAGGAGCAGGTTGAGATGTTCAACCTGGTTGCTAAAAGAAGGTATGAGGAAGCTTTGGAGATCTGGGAGGCTTTATTACCACTAGAAGAGGTGATATTTGCACCTCCGGTTAGAAACTACAGAGCTAGACTAAAAGAAGCACTTGCAATGATGGGAGTCCTAGAGACCACTTACGTAAGACCACCGCTCCAGCCGGTACCAAACGAAGAAAAAGAAAAGATAAGAGCAGTGTTGAAGCAGCTGAAACTTCTATAGAGTGTGGGGGCCTCTCGAATGCCGCTCGATTTGACTGTGGTACTACATAGAAACCTAGTCTTGCCAAACCCGCTAATCATAGCCTCCGGGCCTTCTGTGAAAAACGACAAGGATATAGTGCGAGGTCTAGAGTCAGGCGCTGGCGGCGTGGTGACGAAGACCATAACGTACAGTGCTGTTCACCAAGTACAGCCGAAGCCGAGGATGTACGTGGTGGATAAACACAATGCTCTGGCTAGAATCAAGTTCTACTCGTTCTACAGCATCGATCTAATGTCGAGTTACACTCCCGAACAATGGGTAGATATGCTCAGACGAGCCAAGAGTGAGATCGCCCGGAAAAAGCTGGAGGGTGTGGTCATAGCTAGTATCGCTGGTAGGAACTACGAGGAGTGGGAAAAACTGACTAAACTAGTAACAGAAGGAGGCGCGGATGCCATAGAGCTCAACCTGTCGTGCCCCCATGTAGAACCCGCACAAAAGGAGCTTATGGGTAGGGCAGCAGCGTATGATCCCGAAGTTGTTAGAAACATAGTCAGAAGAGTTAAGGAGAACACACACCTACCAGTGATAGGTAAGCTGACACCGCACGGGGCCAACCCAGTCGACCTGGCGAAGACAATGGTAAACGCTGGTGTTGACATCCTTGTATCGACCGCTAGGTTTCAAGGGCTTATAATAGACGTGGAAACTATGCGGCCGATTCTATGGGGCGGTACGGGAGGGTATGGAGGCCCCTGGCAATTGCCCATAAGCTTGGTATGGACCTATAACATAGTCAGGGAGTTGCCTGAAGTGCCTGTTATCGGTTCGGGAGGAATAGCCTCCGGGTACGACATAGCTAGGTTTATACTTGTTGGAGCCAGAGCTACACAGGCTTGTACAACTATTCTGATCCACGGATACGAAATCGTAAATGCGATGCTCAACGAGCTAAAGGAATGGATGAACAGGCACGGTTTTAGCAGAGTCGATGATTTCAGAGGTAGGGCGCTTTCTAGCATAATCCCCATAGATAAGCTTAACAGAGAGAAGGTGTATAGATACATGGTGCTACCAGAGAAGTGCAAAGTATGCAGAGCATGTATTAGAGCTTGTCCATACGGAGCCATAGAGGATAGAGGTAAGGCACCCCCAGTAATAGACTTCAATAAATGTGATGACTGTGGCTTGTGCTATTCGCTGTGCCCGTTCAACGCTATAAAGTACGAGCGGATAGCATAGTGCAACATAATAGATATAGTACGGTAAATGTCGTCTCCTACCGTATGAGCCCAGTAAATCTGTAGACCGTGTGTCTATCCTACTACATAGCTGGAAAAGAGTTCACGAACTTAGTCTAAGGCTGGTAACCTCGCCCGCATCAACCGCGACGAGTCTATGGGGAGTCGCCACAATAAGCCTTCCAACGCTATCTATGTCAATAGCTACACCCTTAACAATCTCCTCCCCAACAAGCTTAACTTCGATATACTTACCAAGAACTACACTGAGATCCTTCCACCTGCGTAATATATCAGCGTAGTTTCCTTCCTCAAGCATGCGGTAGAGTCTCCACAGCCGTCCAAGCATTGCAGCTAAAAGAGTCGCCCTCGGAACATCTCTGCCCACAACACTCTTTAATGTCGTGGCTATCTCTGAAAGTTCTTCAGGAAGTTTGTTATTCACATTCACTCCTATGCCAAGAAGTATATATTTCAATGCCCCTCCTTCAGCAACACCTTCGGCAAGTATTCCCGCAACCTTCCTGCCTGCAACAACAACGTCGTTAGGCCACTTCAAACCTGCTTCAATCCCTAGAAGTAGCTTCAGAACTTCTGCTACAGCCACACCGCTCATTAAGCTGATGAGGCTGGGCTTCTCTACACGCCAAGGTCTAATAATAGTTGTGAACCACAGTCCTCCAGGAGGTGCATACCATTTTCTGCCAAATCTGCCTCTCCCAACCTTCATTGAGCCGCAGACAATAACCGTACCCTCAGGAGCACCTTCATCGGCTTCCTTTTTAGCAATATCTTGGCTACTTACGTCACACTTCTCAAGATATTTGATTTTGAAATCTAGACCTATACTCTTCACGATGGACTGCGTCTCCGTTAAGTCGTCACTCAAAGGTATCATGTAGCTTCTACATACATTGCTATATATGATGGGTATACCCATGAAGAGTAGCTTTTCAGCATCAGAATTCTCATGTATGCACCCGTTCTTCGTAAGAGCATTTATTAACGATCTCATGGCTACCTCTATACACCTCTTCATTAACATTCAATTCAACAGCTTGTTAAAAATTCGTTTAGACCGCCGGCCAAGCACTACGATTGAAACAGAAAGGTTAGCACCACCTCACAGCTCCACCGCCGACACGGCGGTTCTCAGGGATACCTAGGTGGCTTGCATAGTAACTATACTTAGAGCCAAGCTCTTAAAAGAGACGTGCGGGGTGGAAACTAGGCTACAAAGGAATAGAGGTCTTACCTGGTTTCCAATATTGAAAAGTGTGAATAGCGTCAGCGGAACCACGGAACTTACTCTGGTACGAACAGTCTCTGCCCATCTTCTCTTGTGAATTCTACCAACCTCGTACCGTATACATGCTCCAAGAGCCTTCTATCCAATACCTTGTCCAGGGGACCGTACCCTACCTGTACTCCACGTGAGATAAGCAACACCTTATCCGCGTAGTGAGGTACCAGATGTAGCTCGTGAGTTGCTAACACCACTATGTATCCCTTGCTAGCTAGGTTACGGATCACCTTCAGGACTTTGCTTTGATTAGCTAAATCTAAAAACGCCATAGGTTCATCTAGAAGTACTACCGGTGTTTTCCTAGCTATTGCCGAGGCTATTAACACGAGTTTCTTCTCCCCGCTACTAAGCTCACCGAAGAATCTGTCTAAGAGTTCCTCTATACCCAGCATCCGTGCTGCCTCCTCAATCGCACACTTATCTTCGTCGCGTTCCATAAATAGTGATCGTGAAACTCCGTATCTAGCAGCCAATAACATATCTCTGACACGGGCCCAAGGATCCCCTATTGGGGTTGCAGGCGCATACGATACAAGGCTGTGGGCTCTCACCAGGGAGCCGGCTTTGTATGACTTTCCACAGATACACACCCTTCCTTCAACAATGGGTATTATCCCTGCAAGCACTCTAAGAAGGGTAGTCTTGCCTGAACCATTTGGTCCTATAACCGCGAGTACTTCACCTCTCTCAACACGAAAATCTACGCCTTTAACAACAAGCCTCTTTCCGTAGCCCGCTGCCAACTCCTCGACAATGATAGATGGACACTCCAAAGCGCTATCCCCAAACCCTCCTCCTGATCATTAAGTAGAGTAGTACAGGTGCGCCTACAACCGAGGTGACAGCTGTTAGAGGAACTTCCTGCGGTGTGAGCATCACTCTTGCAACTACATCCGAAAGTATAGAGATCAGAGGGCCGGATACCATAGTCATTAGCACGAGTCTTCTGAAGTCTGAGCCCACAGCTAATCTCGCTACCCAAGGAGCTGCTAATCCTAGAAACCCTATAGGCCCTGCAAAAGCTACGATGCCAGCGGTAGCTAAAGCGCTTAGGACCACGACCTCAGTCCTGATACTCTTCACGTTCACACCGAGAGAGCTTGCTACCTCCTCCCCCAAGATCAGAGTGTTTATGGCACGCGAACGTATGATGAGCCAGCAGCCTGCTATGCTCACCAACAATATTGACTGGATAACCCTCTCCTTGAGTGCGTAGGCCACAGAGCCGAAGAGCCATAGGAAAGTCCCGTAGACCTTCTCCCCTAAAGCTAAAACTAATACTGTGTTTACGGCGCTGACCACGTAGGATACAGTTATGCCCGTAACTATCACAGCCAGTGCACTCATGCCGGCAAGCATCGAGAGCGCGAACACCAAGAAGAAAGTTGCGAGAGCTCCCGCAAAAGCGAGCGTGAAAAGAGAGTAGGGGTCGCATCTACCGATGAGAACGCCTATCAGTACTCCCAGTGCTGCACCCGAAGCTAAACCTAGCAGGTAAGGATCGGCCAGCGGGTTTCTCAAAACATACTGAAGTCCTGCGCCCGAGAGCCCTAGTCCGAGTCCTGCGACCGCTGCTGCCAATGTCCTGATGCTTCTTCTCGTAAGAACTGCGCATTCAACTGGTGTAAGAGGTTCGCCTAGCAACATCTTGAACAGTTCCTCTGCACCAACACCTCTATAACTCCCAAGCGATAGTGAGAGAAGAACTGAGAGCATGAAAGTTCCCGATAGAGCACATACGAAAAATTTTCGATGCTTCAAACCATGATCCCTCTAGCTAGTGATGTACTTTAACCGTAATCACAGCTAAGTGCCTCAGTCTAATGCTCTGTTCTACGCCGAGATCCTCGTATTTTGGAAGTTCAAACGTTTCAGGCTTCACATCGTTCGGTATTTCATCTGGTTTCAGTCCTAGAACCTCTGGGTGAATCAGCGCAATCAATAGCTTGAGCGCCTTGGCTACACGAGGTGAAGGTCTTACAAGAATATCGTTGTACTCCTCATAGACACAGTAAACACGATTGTTTGCAACCGCAGGGATCTTGTTAACAGCTTCTCCGAGTACATCCCTGAAGGTGCTAATCACAGTACTGCAGTTTGTAATGCCTGTATCACCAGCTGTGAAGATTACGACCTCGGGCTGTGCTTCCAGGAGTGCCTCTGGGCCGACCATACTCCACCCACTGATATTGGAAAACACGTTCTGCCCCTGAGCTAATACGAGCAGATCGTGCATCCAAGTTTCATTGCCCGTAACCCATAGGGGTGATAGCCATACTATTAATGCAGTTCGTGGTCTCGTAGAGACGTTAGATACTAAGCTTCGCAGCAGCGTTATCTCGCTCCTAAGGTTGTTGACTACGTTCAGCGCCTCTTTAAGATGTCCGGTGGCTCTACCAACAATTATGATTGATTTGTACACGTCTTCGAGAGTCCTATCAGGTAGCAATAGCATGGGAATTCCATACCGTGATAGAATTTCTTTAACTGTTCTGTGGCTAACTATGGACTCTACACCCACCACGAGATCAGGATTAAGTCCGATGATCTTCTCTACATTCGGGTACCATCCACTACCTATATCGATTAAGCTCCCGTTAATCTTCATCTCTTCTACATCCGGCGGATAGTTAGAGAAGGTATCTACGCCTACTAGCTGAGTAGAAGCGTTAATGGCGAATAGTATCTCAGTTGCACTCGGTGCAAGGCTCACGATCCTGGAAGGTCTGCTAGGTATCACGACGAGGCTCCTAGCAGCATCAACTATTGTGGCAGGGAACTCCAACAATTTCTCTACTTCAACAAGAGATCTCTTCACTTCATCGAGACTCCTTCTAACTGCTTTAAGCTCTTCTAGTGAAGCTGCTTTAGAAAGCTTTTCCTCAATTCTCTTCACTCTATCCTCAACTTCCTTCAACTTGCCAGCGAGAAGTTCTAGATCTTCATTCTTGGCAGACTCCTGCTTAAGAGATTCTACCTCCCTACGAAGCTCCTCTACGCGGGTTCTGAGCTCTGATGTTAGGTTAATCAATTCAGTTCTGATACCGGATATAGCCTGCGAATGTTCGCTGTACGCTGCAGTCAGCTCGTCGAGCTTCTCTACCACTCTACCGAGCTCATTTTTCACTATAGTGTTAAGCTCATCTACAGCGCTGCTAACATCACCCATCATCTCGCGGATTTCACCAATCTCCTTATAACTCTTAGAAACATCCTCACTAAGCTTAGAATAATCAGCGGCAAGTTTCGCGATGAAAGCTCCTACACCTACCAGGAATAGTGCCAACAAGGCTATGGCTGTCCAGATGCTCTTTGAATTCACCATCTGGGCACCCAGTCCAGATATAGACGGGGAATTAAAATAGCTTTATCCTCACCACGTTGTAAAGCAAAGGATTAAACTGTTCAGAGGTCTAGTTCACTAGCTTTCTCAATTGACGGATCAGGTCTTGTGCCGTTACTACGAGCAACTTTTCTGAGTCTAGTACTAGAACCTCCGAAAGCGTCATCTCCATGATCTCAACAGCTCTTCTGAGAGGTTCGGAGGAGCTTATCGTGGTAGGCTTGGTTGCTATTGAATGTAGTTCAAGAAGTGGATCTGCGACTTCAAGCTCATCCCTATACACCACGCCGACAACCCTACGGCCATCGTCTAGGAGCACTGCTACCTCTTCATCAACGCCGCTCAAACACCTAAGGACTTCATGGACCTTACTCCTCACGTTGGCTACGCAAGTAGGTGCTCGTGCAAATCTTTTAATAGGCTCATAGAGATGCGCACGTCCTGTATAGGCAAGCCTCCTAACATATACCGACAGTAATGCTATCCTTCTATTGGACCCCTGTGCAAGTTGATTCGCGTGGAGGGAGCTGTGCATAGTAATAACATAGGATGTTAGCGAGGCAACGATAGCGGGTACAGCTGCCTTCAATCCCTCAACTTCGAGCGAGAACATTATTATTGTGAGGGGTGCACTGTTAATACCCGCAAAAATCCCGGCCATACCCGCTATCATAGCCGCCTCCAGGGCTTCGAAACCAGCAATAGATGCGTAGCTATGTCCTAAAGCTGCGCCTATCACCATCGATGGTATGAATACTCCTCCCGCACCGCCAAGTCTAAGCGTCAACACAGTTAAGACCGCTTTTACGAGTGATAGTAGTGCTGAACGGTCAGGGGACATAGACTTTATGTGTAGCATCGCGTATGTACCGCTGCCTATAGCTTGAGGTAGTGTTACGTACGCCGTGACAACCCCTGCAACAACTACTAAGAATCCTAGATCCTCGAGTACCCCGTATCTAACACATAGTTTCTCAACAACATTCTTGAAGGCTATCATCGTATGTGAAACAAACGCTGCGAGTACACCTATCAGCGCGTAGTGTACTACCGCTCTAAGATCCATTGGCACTGGGCCTTGAGGAGCTATAGTGTGAAACAGAACTTGCTCTCCTAGAATAATCCTCGAAATCCCGTAGGCTGCTACAGCTGCAATACTTGCAGGAACTATCAGCCCTATCTCAATATCCCTTCTATAGGGAGCTTCAAGGGCGAACATCATAGCAGATAAAGGAGCTCTGAAGACAGCTGCTATTCCCGCAACTCCTCCGAGCATCATGAGCTTTCTAACAGCTCTAAGCCCCATCCTGGCATAGCGAGCAGCTAATGCAACAATTGTTGAGCCGAAGAATATGGCTGATCCCGATACACCTACGCTTCCGCCAGCTGCTACAGTGATTAGAGGTCCTATGCTTAAGGCGACCACTTTTCTGGGCTTTACATAACCATATCTGATGTGGTAGAGCCTCAAGAACAAGTCTATGAGAGAGCCGCTCTTCTCCTCTGCAAACCTCCTGACTAAAACGCGTGAAGTACCTAGAAGTATCACCGTACCTAAGAATGCTCCAGTTAGAGGAAGCTTGAACACCGCCATATCCAAAGCTACGAATAGGAGACCGTAGATAGAGGCTGCACACCCAACGCCCAGCCCTATGGTCAGCGCAACCAAAACCTCGTGCCTAACACTCAGCAAGAGTTTGAAAGGCGGATGCTCTCTATCCCTGTTCATGACCCTGCCGACCTCTGCGAGGGAACCTTATCCGGATACCCTTACCTCCACTGCTTCCACGTCCTACAAGCAGGTTCTCTCCCTCGAATCTACGAGCGAGGAGCAGCACCACAACAGTGAGCAGCACTGCTTCGGAGAGAAGCGACAGAGCTGCATAGAGAGGTCTGCCCGATATGAAGGCTTTCAACACTATCACTGGTGCTGTAAAAGGTGTTGATGATATAGCCACGTTCTTTGGCACGGGGTCCAGCGTCAGGTCACTGAACATAGCTAGGTAAAGGGGAGCTAGCACCACTATCCATAGAAAGCCCACCATGCTCTGAGCACTCCTAACATCCTCACCATAGCTACCCAGGTATAGCCCTAGTGTTGACGCTAAAAGCACCGATAAAAACACCGATAAAGCAAAGAGCGCTAGAACCTCTGTACCTACGAGCCCTACTATACTGACAGTCGTTAAATTCCCTACGCTATGCGAAACGCTGTAGATATAGTATGTGAACCCCAGCAGCATGGAGACGGAGGAAATTGCCGATATCACCAACGAACCGGTGAGCTTAGCCAAGACGATGCTCCTGCGGCTTATGGGTAGCGAAAGTAGAACCTCTAAGGTCTTCTCCTCTTTCTCAACACCTATGCTCATAGCAGCAAGCGATGCTGCATAGCCCACCACCAGCATAGGCGCTATAGGCAGCATGAACAGCTGCCCCACAAGTCCTTGAACAAGCTCAAGATCCAAGAAAACACCTGCAAGCTCTATACGAGCAATACCCCGAACCGGATTCTTGAGGAACCTTGGTTCATATCCCGTACTGTTGACTATCAGGAAGCTGGATAGGTAGTCCGAGAAACTCCTAGGTATTCCGCTGTATAAACCCGCTAGAGCTATTGAGGACAAGCTTAGGTCTCCTATCTTCATGAATACATAGAGTGACGCCGGTTTACCCAGCGAGATATTGTGCGAAAATCCTCTGGGTACCAACAGTACCGCATGTACATTCTTCGAAGCAAGTTCTTCAAGAGCTCTGCGCGGATCACAACTATTGACAGGGACGAGCCGTGCATGCACATAGTTCGTGAGGAAGTCTATCAGCAGCCGCGAATATGCACCCCCGTCAAGGTTGATAATTCCCAATTCTAAACCAATCCTCGCCCTCTCCTGCACGATCTTCATGCTCTCCCTCGCCGAGAAGCCTACCACAGCTCCTAGGGCAACGTATATCAGCAGCGGTGCCAAGATCATACCTATGACAAGCTTCTTATCCCTTAGCATATCCTTGAGCTCCTTAACCATAAGTATCCTCAGCATTCTTAACCACCTTAGCGAATACCTCCTCCAGATCCTTAGCTCCATGCATCTTAATCAGCTCGGTAGGAGGTCCTTCAGCTACAAGAGATCCCTTATACACTATCCCTACACGGTTGCAGAGATGCTCTACCTCGAGCATGTTGTGGCTCGATAGCAGTATCGTCACTTGATATTTCTTAGCGTACTCCTCGATCACCCTCCTGACATGCAGTGCATGGACCACATCTAAACCGCTTGTAGGCTCATCAAGTATCGCTAAGCGCGGCCTAACCATGAGGGTACGAGCCAGCAGAAGTCTACGCTTCATACCTCGCGAATACGTCTTGACCTTGTCAAAGATCCTATTCCCGAGACCACTTATCCTAACAGCCTCCTCCACCATCTCCTCGGCATCTCTTCTACTAGATGCGTAGAGCCTCGCCATGAAATTGAGGTACTCATATCCTGTAAGATTCCTGTACGCCCCTGCTTCTTCAGGTAGGTAACTAACAATTTTCCTGACTTTCCCCGCCTCCTTCACGACATCGTATCCGAAAATCTTCACGGTGCCGAAACTGGGTCTTAGTAAAGTAGCGATTATACGCAGAGTAGTGGTCTTACCAGCGCCGTTGGGGCCTATGAGCCCGTAGATCTCTCCGGGATACACATAGAAGCTCAAGTTCTTTACAGCAATGGCACCTCCCGGAAAAATCTTTGTTAAGTTTCTTACCTCTACGGCTAATTCCAAAGCGGTTCCGACCATTAAGGCTGTTAAGCAGTAGAGCTGAAAAACGTTGAGATTACTCTGGTAAAGAGTACAAGCCAGACAATCTGTGGAAGAACCCCACTTTTTAGCCACGGCAGAGCGAGACCCTAGGCTCTACTAACATTCGATCAGTCTTCGAGCCCCATAATAACGACTATTAATAAACTTGTCCAAACAACATGTTCTGGGGATCATTGTGGCGAGAATAGATGGTTTTCTCATACCCGAAGACTTGAGATATGATGTAGAGAATCATGTGTGGGTCAAAGAGCTTGATGATGGGACTGTGCTTGTGGGTCTTGACGATGTTGGTCAGCATCTAGCTAGGAGGATAGTGTTTGTGAAACCTCAGCCTCCTGGCACCTACGTGAGGAAGGGAGAGGCTGTAGCTATGCTGGAGTCTGTGAAGTGGGTTGGACCTCTTCCCTCGCCCGTAAACGCGACAATAGTGGAAATAAACGAGGAGGTTGTGAGGAGGCCCGTGCTTATCAACAGAAACCCCTACAATGCGTGGATAGCTAGGTTAAGGCCAGATGACCTTGCTGAGGTTAGGAGATTACCTACGGGGGAAGACGCTCTAAGGCTTCAACTCGAAGATATCAGAAGGAGGGGTGTGAAGAAGGGCTAGGTCTATGGAGGTAATAACAACAGATGTTCTTGTAGTAGGTTGTGGCGCAGCGGGTCTTAGAGCGGCTATAGAAGCTGCCAAGCTCGGCGTGGATGTGGTTGTGGTCACGAAGTCGAGAATAGGTGCTGCCGCTACTCCCATGGCTGAAGGAGGAATCAATGCTGCACTAGATCCGCGCGATAGCTGGGAAAAACATTTCATAGACACCGTGACGGCAGGAGTGTTCCTTAATGAGCAGCATCTCGTTGAGGTGCTCACGAAGGAGATTCCGCGGCATATATACGAACTTGAGGAGTGGGGGGTCCTCTTCACGAGGAGGGAGGATGGCGCTATAGCTCAGAGACCGTTTGGTAAACAGAGTTTTCCGCGAACGGTCTTCGCTTCTGATAGAACGGGACATGAGTTATTCACAGTGTTGCTGAGTCAAGCTCTCAGACTAGGTGTAGAGGTGGTAGAGCACCACTTTGTCACGAAGATATTCGTTAGAGATGGAAGGGTGTGGGGCGCTTTAGCGTGGAGGGTTAAGGGATGGGATCCAGTGCTGTTCAGAGCGAAGACAGTGGTACTAGCAAGCGGCGGAGCAGGGCAGGTTTACAGCATAACCACAACGCCGATCGAGTCTACGGGGGATGGAGTTGCACTGGCTCTGGAAGTAGGTGCCGAGATCATGGATATGGAGATGTTCCAGTTCCACCCCACCGGCGCAGCTTGGCCTCCCCCCATAAGAGGGCTTCTGATCACAGAGGCTGCGCGGGGTGAAGGTGGAGTTCTGATCAATGCGCTTGGCGAGCGCTTCATGGCCAGGTATGCGCCTAAGGAGATGGAGCTTGCTGCGCGAGACGTCATCGCACGAGCTATATGGAGGGAACTCCAAGAAAGCCGGGGGACGATACATGGTGGAGTGTACCTAGATCTAAGGCGCGTATCCTGCGATAGGATTAGGAGAAGGCTTAGCTCGACCTACCGCTGGCTTCTTCGCTACGGGATAGACATTTGTCGAGAGCCGATAGAAGTGTCGCCCACTGCGCACTACATGATGGGTGGCATAAGGATAGGTTTGAATGGAGAAACGTGTATCAAAGGTCTCTATGCGGCAGGAGAGGTCTCTGCAGGTGTTCATGGTGCTAACAGAGTCGGAGGAAACTCCTTGGCAGAGTGCATAGTCTTTGGAGCTAGGAGTGGTAGGGCTGCCGCTCTCTTCGCGAAAAGCGAACCTCTTCCAGTGTTTGACCGAGAGGTTGTTGAACGTGAGGTGAGACATGTTAACAGCATTGAAGGTCGTAGTACCGTTAGTTACGAAGATGTTAGGAGGGAGCTCCGTAACATCATGTGGAAGTATGTGGGCGTGATTAGGGATGGGGAGGGACTTAAAAGAGCTCTCGAGTCCTTGGACAAGCTCAAGAAGCTCATGGCCGAGGCCAGGGTCGAGGCTTCACATACCTATGCTGTTGATGAGGTGAGGTTCCTAGAAACTCTCAACATGCTAAGAGTGGCAGAACTCATAGTCAAAGCTGCTTTCATGAGGCGTGAGAGTCGTGGAGCCCACTACCGCCTAGATTATCCGCAGAGAAACGACTCAGAGTGGTTGGCTCACATAGTTTTTAGATACGAAGGAGGTGTGCTCAGGAGCTACAAGATCCCTGTGACGATCACGCGCCTCAGCCCAAGGTGAAGACTTTGAAGGTTAAAGCGAGGATCTTCAGATTCGATCCCGCGAAGGATGAGGGTCCTTGGTTTGCTGAGTACGTCGTGGAGGTAGATGAGAGCGCTTCGATCCTAGACCTGCTACTGGAGATCAAGAAGAAAGCGCCTGACCTCGCTGTGCCTTACAGCTGCAGGGTTGGTAGATGTGGTAGCTGCGCTGTTGTCGTGAACGGCATTCCGGTGCTTGCATGTCAAACCCCTGTCAAGAGGTTTGGTCACATGTTAGAGATATCGCCGCTTCCGGGGTTTAGGGTGCTCAAGGATCTTGTGGTAGATAACTCTGGGATTCTAAGGGTTGGAGTTGAGGTTCTTTCAGGATACCTCAGACGCACACAACCCTACGTACCTCCCGAGAAGATTCCTCATAACAGAGTTGAGTATCTTCATGAGTTCAAGCAGTGTATTGCATGCGGTGCGTGCCTCGCGGCATGCCCCGTGTACAGTATTGATAAGCATAGATTTGGTGGGCCTCACGCCATGAGAATTCTAGCCCAGTATGCCGAGGATCCAAGAGATGGCGCGCCACGCGTAGAGGAAGCTGCGCTTCGGGGGCTCTATATGTGCCTTACTTGCGGAAACTGCCAAGTAGTCTGTCCCCATGAGATCGCTATACACCGCGGGGTCCTCGCTCTAAGGAGAAAAGCTTACAGTGCGGAGAGAGCCCCCTTCAAACTTGTGGATGTGATCGACGCTATCGAGGATCCTGAAACCGGGAACCCTCTCTACATGCCTAGAACTGAACGCGGAGCGTGGATAAAGGGGTTGAGGCCTACGCCTAATGCCCGAACCCTCGTATTCGCTGGGTGTATGGCCAGCTATGCAGATAGAGGCAGTGTTAGGGCTCTGGCACTGCTACTTGAGCTAGCAGGTGTAGAGTATCAGGTACTGGGCTCTGAGGAGCTGTGCTGCGGCATGCCGATATTCTTAGCGGGCAGCTGGGAAAAGGCTAGAAAGCAAGCCGAGAAACTGGCTAAAATGCTAAAAAGCAGGGGCATTGATGTAGTGGTAACACCTTGCCCTAGCTGCTACAGAATGTTGCGTAAAGAGTACCCTGAGGTGCTAGGCGTAGAGCTGGAGGTCGAAGTTTTACATGCTACACAGCTCCTGCTCGACTTGTTGAGGAAGGGTAGGCTAAAAATTAGAAAAAGAGTAGAGCTGGTGGTCACGTACCATGATCCGTGTGATCTCGGAAGACATATGGGTGTGTACGATGAACCGCGCGAGATCCTGCGCACCATACCCGGGGTAAAACTTGTTGAGATGCTCCGCGGCAGATATCGCGAGTACTCTCGTTGTTGTGGAGCTGGCGGAGATCTGAAGATAGTAGACCCGGAGCTCTCCTTAAGGATAGCTAGCGAGAGGCTAAGCGATGTTCCTCGAGATGCTCAGGTAGTACTGCATGCATGCCCTACTTGCAAGATACAATTCACTGAGGCAAGTACGCGGATAGGAACTAAGCTGCAGAATATCAGCGTCCAGGAACTTCTGCTAACTGTCGTGGGGGGAGACGATGAGTAGTGAATGGGTAGAGGCAACCTACGTGAAAAACGCTTCGTTGTTTATAGAAGTTCTCAGAAGATTTTGGAGTGTAGCTAAGGAAGAGTCCAAGCTATTGGTAAGACTTCTGAGAATGTACGGTGTAGACCAGGGTGCTCGGGTACTCGAGGTGGGATGCGGGGACGGTAGGATAACCACAATGCTAAGTTTAGCAGGATACCAGGCCACGGGCCTGGACATCTCGCCTAAGCTTATTGAGGAAGCTCAGAGAAATTCTTCTAGGTACGGTGCAATGGTGGAATACGTGGTAGGTGATGCTAGGAGAATCGATGAGGTGCTGGAGGGCTACAGATTCGATGCCGTGGTGTTCTACTGGGGTAGTGTTATAGGGTACTATGGTACTTCGACGGATGAGGATATTTTCAGGAGATGTTGTAGAATTACTTCTGAGAACGCGAAGCTATTGATATTGAGGCAGCCCAGCAAATATGGTATGCAGATGTTATCCTTCCTCAATGGTTATAGACCTATACACGATGTTCTTGATCTTGATGAACTACTTGTGATACAGAAGTACGAGGTTGTTCCAGGAGATCCTATCATGAACAGTACGTGGTTTATCTATAAGAGGAAGGGGAAGCAGCTTGAGCTCCTAGGAGAGTTATGTATGAAAATGCATCTATATACACCCGAGGAGCTAGCTATGCTTGCCAAGAGGTCGTGCTGGAGACTCTTAGAAGTGTTCATAGATCTCAGCACTTTACGTATGTACTCCGAGAAACCCTTAACACTTACATTCAGTGCAGTGTTTGAGAAACAGAGGTAGTAAGCTATGGCTGCTGAGGGTAGGTATAAAATAGTTGATGAGTCGGGCAACCTTATGATACCTCCTTCGCTTCTCTATACTCTTCTTAAACATGGAGCTAAACTTGAAGGGCCGTACATACTCGTGAAGGTAATTCCTCAAAGTATAAGCGAGGTGCCCACAGTCAAGTTCTGTCCCTCAGGAGAGGTACAGCCTTTAGAAGTTGACGACCCAGTGCTCCTTGGCGTGTGTTATGAGCTGTATAGATACTTTGAGGACAGATGTGCAGCCTGCGCGATCAAGGTTTATAGCGTTCTTGGTCAGACGTGGTTATATCCTGAAGATATCGTGGTGAAGCTTCTGGAGGTAGCAAAGAAGTACAATCTTCCCATAGAGTGGAGCCGCGGAAACATAGTATTTACAACGTGTCCTGAAGACTACACACAGGCTAGAGAGATGTTAAACCCAGGAGACTATGTAAAAGGTCTTGAGCTTCTAAGGAAGGCATGTATGGAGATAGGTAGAATAATAGAAGAATAGAGGAGCGAAATATCGAGGCAACACGGTCATCCACGGGCGAATCATCACTTATCAGCCGAGGATACTCATATCATCCCGAAGCACTAGTTCCCTACTGGAGCATAAAATCGCTTGAAACAAAGCGTGATGAACTGGCTAGGCCCTGACCGTGTGGAGTGAGGAGGCGTGGAAGTGCTGAGGTTGTTAACCTTAGTTTAGTTACATCCAAAGGATCGTGGTTATGATTCCCAGCACCACGAAGAATCCAACAGCTATCATCACGGCCTTTACAAGCTCCGATTCGTTTAAGGGGTTTGGCAGAACCGCCACGTGAACCAGTGTTATAGGGGCATCCTTCTTTATATTTGGGTACATGAATCCCTTCTTCACCACCACAGGTCTTTCAGGGATGTAGTTTCTCTTGACGAGTTTCTTCATCGATGCTATGAAGTAGAATCCGCTCATGGTAAATGGCATCCACGTTGTTACGAAGAAGTACTCGAGTTTTGTGGTAATGGCGATTACCGCTATCAGTGAGCCTATGAAGAACGAACCCGAGTTGCCATTGAAGATCATGGCAGGATAACGATTGAACAAGTGGAAAGTTACGACAGCGGCTAGCGATGTGGCCGTTAACGCTAGAGCGTGAAGGTCACATCCCTTAGTAATTTCAAGGAGAAGCGCTCCTGCGAGAATAAGCGTAGCTGAGCCCGTAAGGAGTCCGTTGTGCGTGTCCACCATGTTGGCCGAGTTCGCCGCAACTGTGCTCCCGATCAAAATGAGCAGAGGGTACACTATGGACATTCTGTATGTACCGAGGAGGGGGAGAGTGAGGTAAGGTTTGTAGACCTTGGCAAAGATTATGGGAAGCGCAGGTAGAGCTCCGGCAATCACCTTCCATTTAACGTCGAGATCCGCGTAATCGTCTAGCAACCCTGCTAGAAAACCTAGAACCAGCGAAAGTTCTATGGCCATCACAATTTCGAGCTCTATTCCTAACCATATGGAGAGTGCCAGAAAGCCTAGGGCTATGGATGCAAAGTAGGAGGGCCCTCCGATGCATGGAACATAGACATCGTAAGGTTTGTGGTAATCTCTGCAGAGCCTCCCAAACTTCTTCTCGTATTCTATCAGGAAAAATGTAAGGAGTGCAGTAGTAAACGCTGTGAAGATCGATGCAGATAAGAAGATGAAGAAGCTGTAGCTCAAGCCTTCACACCCAGCCTCTCCAAGGGTATTCTAAGAGTACGAGTCCGCAGTACATCGTTCTCAAGAGTGAAAAGCCGCACCTCGAAACATTCGCTCTCTACTCTCAACACTATGAAGGATGGAGCTGCGGGAGCTCCTGCACCGCTTGGAGCACCAGTTGCTGAACCCGGGTTAAGAAGTAGCACTCCTTGGAACAACTTCGTTGAAGGTTTATGAGTATGTCCACTTATCAATACCCTCACCCCTAGATCTTGTGCTATCATATAGAGCTGACGCACATTACCTCTAGGGTACACTTGATCTCCGTGAATCACGCCACAGCGTGTAGGAGGATTCGTAGGTAGTTCCAGGATCTCGTGCTCAGGCAAGGGTAGCCAATCCATATTTCCTTGAACTACGTGCAGCTCGCTGCCTAAGCTCTGTAGATATTCGAGAATTTCTCTACCCGTTAAATCTCCGGTGCTCACCACAGCATCGAAACTCCTGCTCTCGATATACCTTCGAATGTTCTTAGGGATCTCCTCAGCTCTATCAGGTACATGAGTATCCCCTATTACAAGGATCTCCATGCGCATCACCGTTTCATCATCAGCACCAAGCTGAGAAACCACAAAACTACAAGCGCTGCAACTACAGACCCGAAGAGTGTGAGCGGTACTCCGAACCTTGGAGTGGTTGTAGCCACTGTTGTGGTTACAGTCGTAAACTTGGTGATACTGCTTGTGATAGCGACTGTAGCTGTAACGGTCATAGTGCTTTTCCTCGTAACTATAGTTGTTGAGGTGACCACGCTGATTCTAGGAGTCTTCGAAGTTATGGTAGTTGCAGTAGGCAGAGCCGTAGCAGTTCTTGGAGGTGCTGTGAGCATAGTGTACAAAGACGCTAAAAACGAAGCCTCTTCGTAGAGATACAGTGCTGTTTCAACATCGCCTTTCTCTACATGAACATCACCCAGCAGTACGTATAAGTAGTTAGCTGCTACAAACGCCCCTCTACTCGCTAATTCGTAGAGCTGCAGAAGCGCTGTACTTCTGAGAGCTTCTGCAGCAGCGTGTTTATCAAGTGTAAAAGCTTCGTGTATTGACAGAGAAGCGTACATTAGAGCTTTGAGCGCGTATACAAGCTTCTCTACCAGATCCTCGGCACTCGATGCCCGTATGAGCATGTTCGCTGCTGAGTTTACGTAAACCGAGGTTCTCCCTGTTTCGCTACTAAGTAGCTGAACATAATTCAATTCGCTTTGTGCGGCATCAAGTAGAAGCCTTGTAACTTCTTCTATCCTTAACACACTTATTTCAGGTGAGACCACCCTAAGCTCCAGAAGCCCGATCCAGTCCTCTACCGAGAGGGTGCGTGCATAAAGCATAGCAGCTTGGTAGATACATGTTTCAGGAGAATAACTACAAAATCCGCTCTTTACATTATCAGCAAGCTCTTCAAGAGTCATATCAGCCTCAATGATTCTGCTCCATATGTTGACGAGCACGCTGAAGGTATAGAGGTCTGAGGGCTTGTAACCTCCTAGGAGTATGCGGTATTCATCGAGCTTCTTTGCGGAGAAGCTAGTTATGTTCTCTACTACGGATTCTACACCCCTCGTATAAGCTTCGGCAAAGAGCTTTAGATATGTTGCGTTTATCATGGCTCGGTACGCGTAGGTCGCAGCTATGTATGGCTGTTCGATCCCCGATACTCCTCTAAGCAGCTCCGCTGAACTGTTGTAAAAACGTTTCAAGGATTCAACGATCCTAGGGGGCAAACGATCTTCAAGCTCCTCATACTCCTTCAGCATCTCTCTGGCCTTCTCTGCAAGCCGGGTACTCCATCTCTTCATAGCCTCTACTTGTTCTTGGGGAATTATCTTCTCCACCGATACGTTCAATGGTGCGCGGGTGGCCGAAGATCCTGTGAAGTACTTGAGCGCTTCGTATATAGACGATACCTCATGAACCTCAACACCGAGCTTTGCCCCATACTCGCTAAGGTTTACGTACAGGAGCCTGCTCCTCTCGATCACCATCGGCCCGACCCTCTTTCTCTCCACAACTACGCGTGGATACACGATCTGTCCTGCCGGTACTAGGAATACATTAGCCCCTGCCTCCTTCGCTGCCTCAAGCTTCTCTACGAGCCCTCCTACCGGGCCTACAGTCCCATCAACGTTTATCATCCCTGTCATCACTACGGACTTATTAGGCTTGAGTCCCAGTAATGCGCTTGCAAGACCCACAGCTATTGCTGCACTAGCACTGGGGCCACCTACACTAGAAGCGTTAGATACTATCGAGACAAGGTAATCACACGAGTAGAAATCTATGCCCGCAGTTCTCGCAGCCACTATGGCTGCTATACGTGCAGAGGCTTGGGTGTCGAGCGAGGTAAGAGGCCTAGTCTCTATGTAGACATGCCCCTCGCCTGGGCATATAACTCTTGTCTCGAGAAACGAGTATACGCCCACGGTACCGTTCGGCGTTGACGATACTGCCACTATCACCAACTCAACGCTTCTGTCTACGCTAAGTGACGTTACTATGTCGAGATTCACCACCTCCAACAACAACAACGCTACCAACGTGAACAGCAGGAACCGCTTCATCCTCTCGAACCCAGTTCAACGATGCTACGAGTCTCAGCGAAATACTTTACCGTCTAGGTACCAAGCAATATCCTCTACTATTGCCGAGATCCTCCTTATCGCACTTCTAACAATATGTTCATTTCCGTCCACAGATACCTGTCTAAGCTCCTCAGCAGCTGTATGAAGTCTACGGATATGCAAACTTAAATTCACCGGCATCTTCAAGATCTCTTCCTCAAATTCTGAGCAATCCGCGGTTCCCGATAAACGACGTAGTAACTGATGGAGTTTATCGAACTCTAACATCATGTATGAGAAGTCGTCGTATACTCCTCGCATTCTTCTAGTGCTTAGCATGTCGAAGGACTCAACTAGAATTTCGCGAATCGAAGACATGATGCAATACAGCGCAGCTATTAATGGAACATGCTGAGGATGTATGGTTTGTTCGCCCTCTCTGAACTTGGCTAAGAACCTCTTTATAATCCCGAAACCCATCACTTAACACCTCGTTAAAGAGCGATGGACACTATGCATTACCGCCATGCTGTAACTAGCCTAAGGTGAATATTAAACCCTCTAGGAAGTGAGGTATCTAGCAGGGAATGAAGCTTGTCAGGAGAATACATATGTGATGAACCTCCCTGTATTCATGTAGTAAGCGATGAAGAGCGCAGGATATACGCAGTTTTCGTAGAAGATTGGGATGGCAACATACTTCCGGTCCCTTCGAGGGAGCTCGAGAAAGCCATCAAAAAACTCTCAGAACTAATCAAGAGAGGTTTTCGGGAAGCATCAGCTAATGACTTATCCTACCTAGCTAAGAGATACCTCGAGGCAGAACCAGTAGAGGAGTAGGTCGGAAGTGAAGCTTAGAGAAGAACTAAGAAAAACCCTAGATGAATTTAGGAACACAATCCCCATAGATGAATTCCTAGACCCCGCTCTATACAAGAGAGGCAATGCTATATGGTTAGGCGGAGAGGATAGTGTAAAGGTACGGAGCAGGTCTATTACGGAATTAATCAATGAACTAATGGTACTGCCCAGCGAGGTAGATTTTGTACTTCATAGACTTAGAAGAGGTGAGCTCAAGCAATTCTGCGATAGTTTCGTGGAGGCCAACACGTGTAGCTATCTGGAAAGTCTGTGCAGAGAAGAAGGTCCACGTATATACTACATGATCAATGCCAAACCGCGTCTCTTTGTGGAGCTCTACTCGGAGTGTATAGAACTGGATCTTTTAATATTCCTGCTCTTGGGAGATTTAGCGCGTTTTACTTTGATCGAGAAGGGGTGGCGAGGTGGAATACCCTATACGCGGCTAGGAGTTCCACGAATATTTCTGGAGCCTTCCTTCATAAGGATACTAACATCTGTGCTTGAACAGCGAAGAACGGAGTATTCTAAGTACAGTAGCAGACCCGTGAAGATAAGAAATCTCTCAGCGCTCGAAGATTATATAGTAAAGAATGTGGGTAGGATCTCTGAAATTATACTCGCGGTTCCCTGTCCTACTGATCGGAGTGCACAGCTTGTGAGCACCGTACTAGGGATTGACCGCGATTCGTTTCCTAAGGTTATCGTGGTGAGGCCTCCAAGCGAGGCCGAGGTAATATGTTGTGAAACATATGATAGGTTGTTGTCAGGATACCTCAAACTCGTTGAAACAGCTGAGGAGATGGGGGCGTATGTGTGTACAAGTGATGTTGTTGATACACACATAATCATCAATAGGAGCACAGTCATAACAATATCTCTTGGAAATTTACTGCGTAGGGAGAGCATAGTTGCGATAGAAGATCGCGATTATGCGGAGAGGTGCGCTCAGGCGCATTACCGTTCATGTATATGTACAAATAATTTAGTTAAGGGAGTGT
>QMWT01000005.1 GCA_003661775.1 Thermoprotei archaeon | reverse complement strand
GGCGGTGACTCGGGATGGGTCTACGTGTTCAACGCTACTAAAGACCCAGCTAATCCTGAGCTGATATTTAAGGAGCAGTTGGGCACGGGGAGGTTCTACAACCCGTTCTACGATAGGTTCATGCCCAAGAACGTGATAGTGCTGGCATTTAAACAGGTTTCATCCTCATCCTCCGATTCAACTCCAGCAGTCATAGTTGATGTGATGGCTAGGTACGGCTACAAGTTCAACGAGATAGGGAAGGCTAGTGCGGTCTCCCCATCGGGCACATGGGTTCTCCTAGGTGATGCAATATATATGGTCGTTCAGAAGGATATACAGACCGGCACTCCTAGGATTAGGTTCTGGGGAAGGCTTGATGATTACAGACCGAGCTGGTACTTAGATAAGCCAATTGTATTGGAGGCTCCTGAGGAGAGCTGGCATGCATACTTCTATGGTGGCACGCTCTATGTGAGCAGGCTCTATACGGAGGCTATCAGGGACTCATTAATTGAGGATACAGCTGTTCGTCAGGGACTAGTCGGAGTGATGGCTGAAAGAGGGTTAATCGAGGCAAAGGTATCGCTAGAGGAGGGTAGTGAGGTTAATGAAATTAATATAACCAAGGCTGATTTGGGCGAGGGTATTGACAGGAGCGTTGTAGTGAGTATGGTATCCACTATAAAGAGGGTGTACCGTACGGCGGAGGTTGCGATACCAGTAGTACTCAAGATACCCTTAGATAAGCCAATAGACCCGTACAGCAGTATAACTTTAATGCCCAACTTAGTTGTCACGCTTGGATCTATGGTACAGGATAGCTACTCAGGTGAGATACTCGGTGCAATTGCTATTGGTGCAGGCGTCGGTTATGCGACTATGGGTGCGAAGCTGATGTCTAACGCGTGGCTCATTGCGTCACGGAACGTCTTCGCCAAATATGGTGCGGAGGCGTTAGCTAAAGCAACTGTTGGGAAGCTGACGGCGATAATTGCAGGCGAGAGTGGTCTCTATGCATCACTTGGTGCTGTTATGACTGGTGTTGGTATAATACTAGCGGTAGTTGCAACGATAGATACTGTTTATGAGTGGTTGAAGGCTGGTGCTACATCAATGATGATAATGATGGTAGTCCCAGTCATTGAAGATCCATCTACAGGCGAGAAGTATGCATGTGGCGCCCTGTACTTACCACTAGAGGCTATAAGGGCTGGCGAGCAGACGAAGTACATAGACCACATAAAGACGTTGCTCTCATTGTACGGTATCGATAATGTCGGTATTGCGGTCTACTCGTTCCGAGATACATGGGATGAGTACAGGGAGGCGATATCAAAGGGATTCCTCCCAAGACCGAACTTACTAGAGATCATAAACAGCACTATAATAAACCCATACGGGTTATCAAGGGATAAGGTTAGGATAACTGAGGTGCTGATGGTATTTGAGAACTACATAACGGGATCTACTAGCTTGTTCCAGAGGATCCTAGGCGGTATAAAGGTATATTCAACACTACAGATAACGGGTCATAGCATTGATGTAATCGGAATTATACCGGGCGGAGAGGTGATAACCGATCCAGAGAGAATAGCCAACATCTTAGGTAGTGTTAAGATAAATGACGTTGAATATACACTCTCACCATCAGACTATGGCGCCAAGGTAGACTTTGCGATGCCGGTAGGCGCCGAGAAGCTAGCGGTGGAGTTCGGCAAGGCTGGCTACTTTGCAGACATACATATACTATGCGATGTTGTGGTTAAGAAGGACTTTGAGCCACTAGAGGACTTCGGATATGTTGTAGACTTCCACTACAACTGGAACAACACGATGATCAGGCTTAACAAGATAGAGCTTGTTGATATGCCGTATCCAATGGTCTATGTAGAGAGGACGTTCATCTATAAGTACGGCAACTTCACGCACCCAATGACTGATGCATTTGAGCTTAGCGGTACTTATGATGACCCGACGTCGCCGAGCGGTAAGCGCTACACATACGTCACGTATAAGAACACTAAGTACATAGATCCCGCTAATGGAGGCATACTACAGCCATGCAAACACTATGTGATAAGGTACTTCTACAAACAGCCCCCTGATGTGGCGCTGTTCGTTTACCTGAACGGCACCCAGATCACTTCGACCAAGGCGAGGCATGCGACTATCGTTCTCAACTCTAGTGCGGAGCAGGACGTTGACTACGTAATAATATTCAGGGTGAAGATGTTAAAGGGATTCAGAGAGGTAACATTATTAGAGGACAAGGATACCGGCACGCTCCACGTCTACGCTAACGGTACGGCATACAAGACGTACCTAATCGAGGAGTATGTAGACTATGCGGTAAGGGTCATGGCTGAGAATGGCACTCCAGCATTTGTAGAGATATATGCTAGGATTACTAAGGCTAAGTATGACTACATCAAGGATAATGATGAGAAGACTGTAGTGTACTACCCGCCGTTCTCCCTAGTGGAGCTGTACGGCAAGAACGCTACACTAAGCATCTACGTCTATGATGCGATGAACGGAAGCAGTATAAGCGGTGCTCTGGTTAAGGTGTATAATGGAACGGTGACTTATTCTGGATATACTAATGCTACTGGATGGGCTGAGTTCAACGTTACGGTCGGTCTGTGGAGTATTGATGTTGCGAAGGACGGATATAACCCATACAGCACACAGCTGTACGTGTATGACAACATGACGTTCAACGTGGTGCTAGTCCCAGAGGGGGCTACAATACCGGTAATACCTCCGGTAAACAACACCAACCCGCCTGTGATATATGCCAACAAGGAGTACTGGTGGCTCTCAGTACAGGTGCTGTATAAGGACGGCATGCCGTTTCACGGTGCTGTGGTTAGGGTATACAACGTATCGTCAGGCTCCCTGCTGTTCGAGAAGGTGACTAATGGAACGGGCTTTGTCCACTTCCTGATATTAAACGGTACTGATGTTAGGGTAGAGGTAAACGCAACCAACCCAGAAAATGCCACGCAGACCTATTTCGAGAGCAGGGAGCTGGTAATAACCCATCACACATGGCTTGTCTTCAAGACTCCTTGGACTTCAAAGTACTACCAGCCGGAGGTCGGCTTGACGTTCGTTGACGTAGTCATACATTGGGGCGCTGGGTACTACTTCGGCAACGTATCGCATTTGGTAATGCTGGGCATATGGACTAATGTGCCTCAGACTGTGACCGTTAACCTAACACTAGTTGACGCGACTACTAACGAGACGATAGGGTTCAAGCAGTTGACGCTGGACTTAGTGGAGGGCGTTAACGTCAATATGACTTGGTTCGACGTGAATGCGACCAAGGGCAAGTACGTGAGGGCGCATGCGGTAATAGTGAGCTATGAGAACGATACTGACCCAGATAACAACGAGCTGTGGAGTGATGTAGTGTTCCTGAAGCCGTTCATGGATATAAGGGTGTTCGTGAGGTGGAGACCTGTTGAGCAGAAGCTACCGTATGCGATACTCCCCGGCGATGTGATAGAGGTTGATGTTGGTATTGAAGTCCCCATGAACTTGACAACGGTGCCCATGAACTTTACTGCCAATATACTGAGCAGGGACATCATGGCCAGGGTGTTCAGGAGCGTGGAGATGAGGAGGGAGGCTATTAAGACTGTTACTGGAGGTATTGTGTGGAGGAACTTCACGCTGACTGTCCCTTGGACTAACAGGATAGTGGTAGAGGTTAATGCGACTCATCCTTGGGAGATGTACTCATTAAACAACAACATGACGTTGACAATAAACATAGACCCAGATATAGAGCTGGAGTCCTTCACAACCAAAGACAATATTAGGCACGTGGTCGAGGGGCACAGGATAGAGTACAGGGTCAGGATCAGGGCTAATGTCGAGCTTGGCGAGGGCTACGCTTTCATAATGCTGTACGACGAGACTACCGGCGAGGAGATCGGATCTAGGAGGGTTGTATTGGAGCCTGAGATGGAGCTTGGCTTCACCAGCACGGCGCCGGAGAACCCGTATATATGGTCATGGGGGATAGAGAGGATAGGGTTCAGGATAGGGATCAAGAGGCCTACGGCTACGCACCTGCTCAACTGCACGGTCAGCGGTACGGACTTCTATCTTGAGAACAATTATAAGGGAATGGAGATAACGGTAGTTAGCTATCAGTTACTGATAATAATTGTAGCAATCGTGGTACTTGTTGCAGTCTTGGCGGTGGTAAGGGCTTTGACGCATACAATATACGAAATGAGAGAAAGAAAGAGGAAGTTCGTGAAGAGGAAGAGCTTCCTAACGGAGACAATATGGGACTATGTAGAAGAAGGGGAGGAAGAAAGCAGATTTGTTAAAAGAAAGCGTTAAAATACCTAGGTTTTTTGACCCAAATTTCTGATTTTTAAATCTTTGTCTACAGAATTCAGACATCAGTTTTTGAGCAGATAAACCGAATCTCCTCAGATATCAGGTTCATGAGAATGGTTAGGAGTTTTTGTAGGAACCTAGGAAGACGGCTACCAGCACTATAATCAAAATGGGGCCGAAAGCCAACCTTCTTTAAAATGAAATAAAGTCTGATCGCGTTAAAAACGTGAATATGGTAAAAGGATCTTTATGTTGGTATCTCAGAACGATACATTAATACATGGGATGAGATAGTTTTTCTCTTGGTGAGAGGATGGTAGTAGTACTCAGGGGAGATGGGAAGTTGCAGGAGCTGATTGAAGAGTGCAGGAAGAGAGGATTGAAGCCGATAATAACCACTAGGTACGCTGGACAACCATTAAGGTACAAGGGAGAGCCTGCTGTTGTGTTCAGGGGCGGGCTTGAGGGGAGAGGAGTAGTAGTCGTTGTTTCTGAGGAGACTTGGGAGGAGTTTGATCGTTCCAGATTCTGATTTTTCTCTAAATGATACATTCTTATTTACCTGTTGTAGTCTAACTTATTGGGGTAGGCTTAATGATAATGAGTTGGCCTTTCACTAGGACATCAGTCCGAATATTATTGGCACTACACGAGGTAGGGGAGTTACACATAAGCGAGATGATCAGAAAGGGGATCTCCCCTAGTGTGTATAGGGACGAGCTGGAAAGGCTGGAAAAGCTGGGACTAGTCCTAGTTAGGAAAAGAGGAAAAAGGAAGGTCATCAGCCTGACCGAGCGGGGAGAGAAGGTTGCATTCCTGTTTGAAATTCTTCTGCGCGAACTCGATTCTGATTGTGCAAGCTAGGTAGTTTTCTGGTATTATCATAGTGATACCTTTAGCGCAGAGTATAAACGCTTAAATACTTTTCATTACTAAAATAGTAACGATGGGTTATGAGTTCAAGTAGGTGTTTTACTAAAGTCGAAAGGAAGAAAGGGAAAATGAAAATTGTCACGATCCACATGCCCGAACAGTACGTTGACGATCTTAAGAGGCTCGTCGAAGAGGGGAAGTATGCGAGCATGAGCGAGGCAATACGTGTTGCAGTAAGGCGCTTTCTACACAGGAGAACCCGCAATATCTCCAAGAGGATGATAGCCTAGGAGGGAGATTATGGAGCACTATGAGGATATCAAGAGGCTCGTCGAATCTGCACTACTGAGATTGTGCATGTACCAGAAGGGGGATCACTTCTTCGTGAAGCCGAAATCTATTGCCAAGAGGGCGCGCCTCAGTACCAAGCCCTTGACCTTGACCATAGTGCGCTATGCGTTGGACGAACTAGCGAAAGAGGGATTGGTGCTTCCGAATGGTGAACGTGTGCACATCAGCATATGGAAGAACGGTTCGCATGGCATAAGGTATATTGTCGTGTTTCCCGAGAGAGTAAAATCAAAAAAACCGATTGAAGGCGTTAAAGGAATAGTAGTATAGGTTTTTATTTCCAATATCTGATTTTTAATTTTTAGAAGTAATCTGATTTTCCTTTTTGTCAAATAACTTTATTAAGGTGCTTAGACTCGGAATGCTTGGAGGGTGGGAGGAAATGAGGGAGTCAATCACGATATACGGATTGATGAAAAAGATGATGTTGCCTGTATCCATCAATCTCGTTTTCTATAATGACATCCTCTACAGGCTCGGCATCAGGGCTGGGGCAGTTGATATGATTGCAGAGTACCAGCCCAGATTGGGTGTGTACTTCTTCTACATGTATATCGCTGGGTTCAGGGGAATAATCACGCTGACGAAAGACCAGTTCTGGGAGCTGGTGGAGCTGGCAGACAAGATAATAAAGGATTTAATTGTCCTAGAGGGAGAGATAAATACCGAATAGTGCCGGGGTAGCTCAGCTTGGTAGAGCACGGGGCTGTTAACCCCGAGGTCGCGGGTTCGAATCCCGCCCCCGGCGCCACAAGGATTATAAGTTATAAAAGCCGAAGGTAGAAAGATAGCCCTTCCTAAGGGGTTATATGTGTAACCTCTGGTTATGGGTGTAACCGCAGAGTTGTTGATGGAAGGGGGTCCTTACGCAACATCTAACCTAAAGACCCCTTTCATTAACAGTCCGTTTATATAAGGAGTAGGGTATTTTTATTAATAGGGGTGATGGTGAGTGAAGGCAGTCCTATATGTCAGAGTATCCACAGATGAGCAGAGGCCTGAAAACCAAATAGTAGCACTTTCCAAATTTGCAAGGAGTAGAGGCATAGAGATAGTTGGAACATTCATAGATCCCGGTATAAGTGGTTATGAGACAAGACCTGAAGAGAGGGAGGGATGGAGGAAGGCGTTTGAGACGGCGCTTCGTGAGAAAGCTGCAATTATAGTATTTAGCTTGGATAGAATTGCAAGACGATATGATTACCTAGTAAAGACATTAGACAAGCTTAGGGAGAATAATATACAGGTGATAGCATACCAAGAAGAGTGGCTACAGTCATTAGCAGTAATACCAGATGAGGCACTTAGGAAGTTGATCTTCGATATAGTTGTTAGAGCGCTGGCCTATGGGTATCAGAAGTATGTTGAGTCGTTGAGGGAGAAGATCAAGGCTGGGATGGAGAGGGCTAGAAGGGAAGGGAAGCATGTAGGGAGGCCACCAGCAGTTCCTGACGAGTTCATTATTAAGATATTAAGGAAGTATCCTGGTCTTTCGAAGAAGGCACTATGGAAGATAGCCATAGGCGAGGGGTACAAGATATCCTATCCGAGGTTTGTTAAAAGGGTGAACGAAATAATAGAGAAATATGGAATTAGAGTGAAATGATGACTATCCCTATACACGATAAGGTAGTTGTTGTTAAGTTTAGTGGAGGTAAGGACTCGACAGCTTCTTTATTATATATGTTAATGAACTATAGGGCTGATTATGTGGTCTATCAGCATACACCTGATAATGTGTTGCCAGAGGCCAAGGAGTACGTAATGGAACTAGCTGATGTAATAATGAGGGATACTGGTAGGGAGTTTGAATTGGTTATTCTGGAATCTGAGCCTATGCTGAAGCTTATGCGGGAGAAGCATAAGCCATTTCCTACGCCGAAGACGTTATGGTGTAATTATTGGCTTAAGGTAGTGCCGTTTAAGCGCTGGGTTAAGGAAATAGCAACTAGGCACGGGGTTTCTGAAGAGGATTTTATAGTCGTAATAGGTGTTAAGAGGACTGATAGTAGGAGGAGGTCTAGGATATATACGGAGAAGTTCATAAAGGCTGATAAGGTTAGGACGTTGTTTAAGGGTATCTCGTATGGTGAGAAGTACTACTGGTTTTTCCCAATACTTGACTGGACTGATAGCCAGGTATGGGACTATTTGAGGGGGTTCCCCAGGACATATAAGTTCCTTAAGGATAATTATGAAAGGTATCATAATATAACACAATGCCTGGTATGCCCATATCATAGTAAAAAGTTCTATAGATCCTTACCGACAGGGGCTTTGCTTAAAATCCATGAGCTTCTTACTGAGATGGAGAAAATGAATCACATAACATACTTTAGACTAGGATATATGTTTTTGCAACGACATAAGAGGATAGTTGAGGAGGAATTAAAAAAGAGGAGGAATACAGGGATATTGGAATCCTGATGCCCTTTTCATAGATTTTCTTTTGTAGATCCTGCACAACGGGTAGTTGTCGAAGCAGATGATATTGTCACCAGCCAGTTCTCTCAGGGCTTTGTGCATTTCACAGGTCTTGATAAAAGGGCACGCCTTCTTCGCGACCTTCTTCATGGGTCTTCACCTCTCAGTTTTTCTATCAGGCTCCTAAGGTTTTGTAGCTCGTTCTTGATCTTGTCAATCTTGTCCAGCACCTTGAATACCCTTGTCAGGTTGCTTTCATTCGCCCTGAATATGATCATGTACACCCTGTCGAGTTCGTCTTGGATCTGGTGGGTTTTGTCTAGAGCCTCTAGCCACCAAGGCTTATTTATATCTATTGGCTTCGCATGGGAGGCCATCATGCTATCACTCTTTTACTTCTGCTACTAGGAAGGCCTCTATTTCCTTGACTTCGTAGGTGGTGTTGCACTTGGGGCATGTGAACGTGTTTAGGGATCTGTTTATGCAACATCCCTCGAATTCGTAACCGCAGTTGGGGCATCTGAAGTACCCAGCGTAGAGGCGGAAGTCCTTTTTGCTAGGAAGGAGTGTTATGTCCCCCTTCTTCAGGCTGATCCTAAATACCACAGTCATGTTTCATTTCACCTTCGGTGAATCCTTTGGGGATGGTGAGGAAAAAGGTATCTCTGAAAATTGCTGAAAAGGATTTAAATGTGCTTTTGCACATATTTTCCCCCGATGAAGAAAAAGTGGTACTGCATGGACTGCGGATACACCTTCGAGACACCGTGGATACCATTCAACATGGTCAAGTGCCCCAAGTGTGGATCAAGGCGAGTCCACAGGATAGATGCACGAAGGGGCAAAGGGTATGGTCCTAGACATAGGAGGGGCATCTGCCGTTAGACAGGTTGAGGAAGGGAATCCTGAATTTTGCATTTTCTTTTTATATCATACTGTATAGGTAGTTAGACTAGGGGTTAGAGTGAGAAAATTAGGAATTATTATAGTTGGACTTGTCCTTGCACTAATGGTTTCTGCATGTACAATTGCAGCCGAGGGGGGCATAAAGGTTCCAAAGACGTCAGTACCAGTAGTTGTTGATGGTTCGCTAGACATGGTCTCGGAATGGAATGGGTCTGCTGTGGTATTCTGGGCCAATCCTCTGGACGGGACGGTGATCGATACTGTCTACATGCTCCACAACGATACGCACTACCTGTTTGGCGCTGTCCTCTATGACCCTGACCCAGTAGTTGATGACAGTTTCGAACTCTACGTGAACTGGAACAATATAACATATAAATATGTATTAGGCGAGGGGTCATCGACTCTGGAGCTTTACAATATTACTGATGGCGAGGTTGCCCTCAGCAGTAATGGGACTGGCGCCATGACTGCCAGCAGTCCGAGTCAGGCATGGCTGTATGCGGAGATCGCGATACCCAAGGATGAGTGGGGGATTGCTCCCTCAGTATACGTGCTGCTTATGCATAGGCATACGTTCAAGCTCGATGTAACAAGCAAGTATCCAGAGGATGCTAATGTCTCTGACCCGACTACGTGGCTTAGAGTCGAATTTAAGGAGGTTCTGGGCCAGTACAAGGTCTCCATAACATTCAGGGATAGGGACGGGAACCCGATTGACTATGTTGCCGATAAGAGCTGTGCCGAGATAGCGTTCCTGAATGGTACAGCCTTCACAACCTTGACACCGGTAAACTCCTCCATAGTCGTACTGCTACCGCCTGAGAACTACACTCTCACCTTCTACGTCTATGCCATTCCAGTATTCAGTACCACGCTTAACGTGAATGAGAACATAACTGCGACGTACACCCTCAACAACCTCAAGCATGTAGTGACCGCCTTTGGAGATGTAGTCGGAGTAGTAGAGGTACCAGGTGAGATAGGGTGTATACACCTTAATCCGGAGAAGCAGATGGGCATACTGATAACCAACAGTACCGAGCCTGTGGCACTAAGGCTGTACCCAAGGGTTTCTTGGAACTATACTTTCGTTGCGGTGCTGAATGCGCTGAACTTTACGTACAACCCATTCGTAAGGAACCTTCTGGCATATGCACCAAGCAACTTCAGCGGGATAATGATGATAGGCGCCCCAGAGGGGTATCCAGTATTCTACTTCTCTAACGGGACTGTCAAGGGCTATGTGTATAGTCGCGAAATGGAGGAGCTGGAAGCATGGGTAGTTAATGGGACATTCAAGGTGTATTGCAACAAGGCGCCGTTCGCGATTACCATTAACGGGACTGCGCTGAGGAGGGGCGCCGATTATACTGTAGACCAATTCTACGTGACCACGGTTAATGCTGGGAGCGGTGAGTTGAGGATATACTACAGGAACCCAGCGAAGGTTGAACTGGCAGTTGGCTCGAAAGTTAGGATATTCATAGCGACACCATATACGTTCAACGGGAAGTACACAGTCGAGGTGTACAGCGAGGATAAGAAGGTTACGAGTATGACTGGCGATTTCAGGTCAGCGGTACCCATGACTGTAATAGAGGTGCCTTTAGAAGGCTTGGAACCAGGAACCTACACAATCGAGGTTTCCGTTACGGACGAGGACTCTAAGCAGACCATAGGTACTGCCTCTGCAACATACGAAGTGGAGAAGGAGGTAGTTGGGGCTCCTGCTGTCGGGTGGGAGTACTATGCGGTAATGGCACTAATACTGCTGGTTGTAATAGTTGCACTAGTTGCTACTCTCAGGGCTTCCCATACGATAATCAGAGAGATTAGAATGAGGTATGTCCGTAGAAAAACCCAAAATTAGAATTTTGATTTTTTAATGCTTCCTCCTTACGAATTTACGCTCTTCTTTTGGTACGATTGCTATTGCTAGTGGTGCTGATGGCGGTGGTACTGGGGACTTGACTACTGGCCTGCCCAGCACAGTATAGTGCTTTGCAACAAGAAGGAGTGTTAGTATTAATGTTGCATCAATAACCAGCAGGTGGTATGTACCGTAGTATATGTTCACTACAGCGTCTAGGAACGCCAAGCATAGGGAGACTACCCAGCCTGACTTAAGGCCTTTGTATAGCGCATATCCCATTATCAGGAACCCCGTGCTGATGACTGCCGATGTTATTACTTGCAACGTGTTCTCTGCCGGTGTAATGAAGAGGCTTGTCAGGGCTAAGAGGAGCTCTAGAAGGCCGAGTGATACAAACATTATCGAGGTTAGTAGTACTAGGAATGGTCTTTCTTGAGCCAAGCCGACCCCTGAATAAAAACGAATATTATTAAAATAAAGCTTCTCTTAGTGCCTCTTCAGTAAACGGTTGGCCTGGAGGTACTATGTACACTTTTGCCTCTACGTTTTTCAGGAGGGTTGTTGCGGTGGCAGAGCTCGGGTTTAGTGTGATCCAGAATACTACAACTTTTCCGTATTTTGAAAGCTCATTCATCAGTTCTATTGAATGATGGACTTCTGTGGTCTCCGCATCTGTTATCACAAAGGTTGTCGCCCTACCTACCTTTGAAGCGTACTCTATTGCCTTCTCTAGGGCTGTGAAGAGTGCAGTCCCGCCGGCTGCGACTACGCTTGACACCGCTTTTTCATATACATCGTACTCTCTGCCAGGAGGAAGTGCCAGCGCTGTATTATTGAAGAATACTAGGAATACTTCATCGCCTCTCTTCCTTGCCTCCTGCAGGATGCTGAATGCAGCTTCTTTGGCTCTCTCAATTTTGGCTCCAATCATCGACGCGCTGACGTCCATAATGATAATGATTATGACAGCACCGCCTTTCCCGCCTTCCATGGGCTCTTCTTTCGTGCTAAATTTGAGCGAGAATACTGGAGGAAGGACTTCTCCATAGATCCTCATCGTCTCCTCGACTCTCAGCTCGTAGGGCAGATCCCCTATCGTCCATTGCTCCAATTCCTCGACTTTTGACCCTGATGAGCCTACCCTCTCTAGTGCTTCCACGTACTTTGAATAGAGGGATAATCTGGTTGCATTTACCAGTATGTCATTATCTATGAAGACTACAGTTCCAGCATTTCCTATGCCTAGAGTGGTGATAAGGTTGGTAGTCTTGCAGAAAATGCGGGAGATCGCCTGTATCTGACCTGATAGGTAGATCGATATCATTCTGCTTAGCCATTGGGGGTCTCTTACAGGGTTTATGATGTCGTCACGTGATAAGAATGCTGGGGCAGGGATCCTAGGGCCTAGTCTTGAGATGTTGGGGATCCCACCGCGGATTATGATCTTGTCGTCAAAAGACCTGCTGATTAATGAGTGGAACAGATCCTTAAGGAGTTCTGCGAGCTGTTCTATTTTTGACTCAAGGCTCATGCTTGACCTGAGGATCTTGAACGCCTCTCTTGCCTTTTCAACGACTTCGTCTGGCCTTATTGAATATTTCTTTGCCCTTTCTATGAAGTTGGGTGTTTTTAGTCCCAGTTCTTCTGCCATCAATTGGTAGACGCTTAGGAAGAACCAGAATCTTGGGTCTTTTCCCCTGTACTTTCCTGCTGCTGAAACTACTCTTTCATAGTATTCCTGTTTATATTTTTTTAATAATTCGTAGTCGACTATGAGATCGGCGACCACGTTTGCGAATGTCTCTGTGTCGGTTACTCCCCTTTTCCGGGCTATCAGTAAGATCAGTTTCTCCCAGTCTGGCTTTCCTGGAAAGATGACTCTATGACCAACCTCGTGCCTTAGTACCTGTTTTACTATGTTGGGTGGATATTTGTACAGGTAGTACCTAGGAAGCTGGACTGTACCCCATATGAATGATGCCGGCTCAGGACTGTTGATTATCTTCAGGTCTAGGAGGACTCCGAACTCCTTGAGGACTTCATCGAAGATCTGCTTGACCATTTTTGTGTTTACTGGTTTCATGCCTAACCACCAGTTATACATATAACCTCCAGAGTATATAAGCGTTTTGACAAATCAATCACTCACCACCCTTAAGCAGATCCAGTATCTGCACATCACCAGCAGGTTCTGCCTCCTTCCTGCACTTCCTGCGGTGCCTTCTCTGCGGGTATGCCCGTAGGACTATGCACTCGTCGTCTGCGGAGATGAAGCCGATTCCAGACCTTACTGCTTCCTCGTACTTCTTCAGCTCCCTGACGATGACGTGCGCTGGGAGGTTGAGGCATACGTAGATGTAGTCGGCATGGCGCCTTCTCTCCAGCGCCTGCCTTATGACGCCTTCTATGTCGTAGCTCTTCAGTTCAACAATAATTGTAGTCTCTCCGTCTGTAATCATGAGGTCGACTTCCTTCCCGTCTAGTGTCCTGAGGTGGGAGCGGATCTCGACAGGCTTTCTGACGTCAGCCCATGAATTGCATCTAGAGAAGTGCAATCTGATTAATTTCCTGACCCACTTGTCGAGCACCAGCAGGTCTTCCATATACCTTATTATCATAACCTCACCCTTCATCTTCGCCGTCCACTAGTACTAGCATTGATTCGAGTGAAGATAGTGCGTTGAAGAGAAGGTAGTAGTCTTCGGGGCTGAGGGATTTCTTGAGCTTCCTGAGTTCCTTAACCTTCTGGATGGTTGCGCGTATGACTGGATCGTCTTTGAGCTCCTTTAGGTTGGCGTATATGTAGAGAGCCAAGGTGTACTGGGAGAGGTTCTTTTCCTTAGCCAGCTTGAGCATGTCTAGGAGGTTCATCCAGCCACCTCCTCAATATCCTTATCTATCTTTACACCCATCTCCCTAACCAGTTTGTCAACCGCCTTCTTTATTCTGAAGAAGTCGAGGTCTAGCTTCATGTCGATCACCAAGATGATGAATATTTCCTTAATGACCTCGTTCTTTGGGACTCTCTTGTTCACGTAGTCTTCACGGAGCTTCTCCAAGCGCCTTACCAGCAGGTCTGTCAGGTATTCCTTTTCAACCTCATTTAAAATTCCAGACATCCTAAGTCACCCCCATGAGGAGCTTATCAAAACCATTTTGAGTTTGCTCCGTTTCCTCCTTGAGCTTACGGTACAATTTCAGGACTACTACATCCCTTTCGGATAATTGCTCCAGTTCTTCCCTTGCACTATCATCTCCTTTGAGTGCTGCTAGGTATGCTTTAATTGCTTTGATCCATACGCCCTTTTTGACTTTTACTGCCCTTTCTATTACCTCCTTTTTAACGAACTCTATCTTGTTGGGGAATGATGCTTCTATTTCTGGTTTTAGGACTAGTCTATGATTCAGAGTATATGGCAGTACGAACAGGACATCCTCAAGCTGGACTATTGGCCTGCTGTAGAGCCAAGCTCTGGCCTTGGCGAACTTAATTGTGGATTCCGCCCACCTAGTGCCCCATACTTCTCGAACCTTGAAGCACAGCTCTCCTTTGTACTGGCAGTTGTCGCATGGTAGGCGGTATCTGGGTTCTGTTACTGAGCGGTCTATATGGGCGCATGTGAAGCTACCAGCAATAAGTGCTAGGAATAGTGTCACCGATTCAGGTACGACGACCTTGTCTACATCGTTCCATATTTCGAGCATCTTTTCGCTGGTTAGGAGTTTTGGTAGTGCGTCCACTATTCTCGGCATGTGGGTCTTTACGTACTTGCTTGTCAACAGCTCATAGGTCTCTGTGATATCCAGCACACGTATGTAGAGATGAGCGTCTATACGATCCCAGAGCGCCTTGGGGATCTCATGACTACTGACATCATGCGGGTTCCTATCGCAGAATGCTATGAAGGGCTTTGACCTGAAGACCCTGCCCCTGTACTCTACTTCCTTCTCTGCAAAGAGGCTCAGTAAGGCATTATAGAGTCTTGGATTACCTCTCTGGAGCTCGTTGAAGAACTTGAATGGGGCCATCACTATTGGTCTTGGCTCTACGTGCTCTATCCCTTTCCTGAGCTTGGCTATGTCAATATACAGGAGTACATCGAATTCTGTTAGTGTGTCCCTAATTCTGGCTATGGGCTTTACGTCCTGCTCATAGATGTCGCTGAAGAATACCTTCATAACAGATTCTATAAACGTTGACTTGCCGACTCCATATGTTCCCGAGAGCAATACTACCGAGTTCTTGGCAAGGAGGCATATCGAGAGCATTTCTTTGGTCTCTGGGTCTGCCCTCCACCAAGAGAATATATTGCGGAGGCCTGCTAAGAAGACGGATCTATACTTGAAAGTAGGGAGGTTTGGGGTCTTTCGGGTTTGGGGGGCTTGGGTTTGGGATCTCATGGTTACACACCTAACCTCCAGTTATACGTATAACCTTTAAAGTATATAAGCGTTTACCCACTCAGAGCCTTTTCGAGTTCCTCGACCGCCGATGATAGGTCACCAGTCTGACCCCTCTTAATGGCCTCTAGGTGCTGTTTAGCAACTTCTAGGAGCTTCTTAGCCTCTGGAGTAAGGATCTCCTGAACCTTCTCAATCTTTTTCAGGTCGCTTTCAACAGCCTTAACTACTCTTAAATCTATTCTACTAGCAACCCTAAGCGCTGTTAACTGGGTCACCAATTGTTTTAATGATTCGTTGACCTGAAGGGCTTGTACTAGCTTCTCAACATCAATTGACTTTTCTTGTACTTCCTGTAGCTTCTTGATGAGCTCGTCTACAAGGCTTTCTACATGGTCTAACTTCTTTTTCAGTTCAGGATCCTTCTCCTCGTGCTTTTCAAGAATCTGCTGGACTGTCTGCTGTAGCTGGGTCAGGAGCTCTGTGGATATGTCCTGCCTGAAGTTCTCCTCATAGATTCCTGGAGGTGGTGATACGACCAGTATTTGGGGCTTGCAGTAGAACTTGGATCTTATCTCCTCATCAGGGATCCTAGATATTATCTCCTCATACTCCTTTACTGCTTGGTCGAGGATCTTTTTTATCTTTGGAAGATCCTTGGATGAGAACAGAGGGACGTTCATCCAGTCAAGAACCTTCAGCTTCATTAGGCGCTTCCAGTTCCTCGCCCTCCATCTGTTCAGATCCCTATAGACATTATATGGAATGGCATGCCTTGTCTTTATCAGGAACGTGTTCTTCTCCTCTTCATGCTCAGATTCTTTGATGACTGTCATTTTTGCGTTCAGTTTTACAACCAAGAATTGGGTTTCAGATACGGGTTTCATGCCTAACCACCAGTTATACATATAACCTCCAGAGTATATAAGCGTTTTGACAAATCACGCCTAGACACTTCGACAGTTATCATAAAAAGCTGTGCAAGATCCTAGCACCAAGAACATTTAACAAAAGTAAAGAATTCGACAGATGCCTATCCAGATATTCAGAGGTACTTCCTTAATTCCTTTTTAATATGGAACTCCCTGCCGTGCGACCTGAGGATGCTGATGGCTTGGACTACATGATCCCTATACCAGCCCTTCAGCACATCCTTTCCCATCTTCGCTAATCTCCCGCTATAATTGAACGCCCCCAGAACATACCAGTCGACATAATCCAGCGTCTCTCCCACTATGAGCTCAGGATAGGTAGTTCTTGGAATGATCGGCTCGACCGAAAGCCAAGTCCTGACGCCCTTGCTGTGAGCTGATTTAAGCGCACTAAGGCGCTCCTCTGGACTAGGAGCATAAGGCTCCCAATCAGTAGGCTCAAGAGAGATGACAGTAGTCCCAAGCCACATGTTCGGGTGCCTTAAGAAGATGTCTAGGTCGCGCAAGGCCAGTTGCGGGTTCTTCGTAAGCACCATTACCTTGTGCCTTGGATTCCTAGCAAGAGCCTCCAGAACCCTCCTGGTCTTCCTAAGGGATTTCTCGACAGGGGGATACGGGTCGCTGGTGAAGCTGACAACTATAGTCCTCGGCTCTCCCGTCCTAGCATACCTTTCAGCCTCCTTGACTGGATCATAATGGCCCCTCCTGATCCTCGACCTGAATAATGGGATCCTCCAAGCCCAGCAGTACCTGCACCTGTACGGGCATGGGCTTCTGTATACAGTAATGTTGTCAGTAGCATAGTCGACAGAAGACTTGGGCATATTTTCACTATAGGGAATTCCCAAACGATTGGTATAAACCTAATTTTGACAAAAGAATCACACATGGAATTCATTAAGCGGGTCTTTAAACTCGATCCAGACCTGCTACCCCCAGACGACTTTGTAGTGCGCAAACACCTGATAGTCGATATCGAGACATCGGGGCTTGACAAGAACGAAGACATAGTAATATGCGGTGGCCTCCTTGATTACGAGAAGAAGTTCGCTTATGTCTACTTCCTCCCAGACCCGCAGGACTGGAAGAAGTTCAGGCGCTTCCTAAGGAACACAATACAATGGTACATCGGAAGAGGGTACACAGCATGGGCATATAATGCAGACTTTGAAAGGTCGTTCCTGATGATAAAAGAGATCCGAGACCTAATGATGTACAGGGTCGTCATGCGTATTGAATACGACTATGAGTATGAGGAGGAGTACGAACTCCCAGACTACCGCTTCTCGAAAATGACAATAACAGCAACAGACATAATCAGGACATACTACCCGAAGTTCTACCTAGGCGACAACAATAACGGCGAAGTAAAGAAGCTGGAATCATTCCTAAAAAGTCTATTTAAGGACTATGTTGCAAGCGAGAAGATACCAGACATCTACTTCAAGAAGTGGTTGCTCAAAAGAGACAAAAGCGCCATAGACACCATAGTCCACCACAACTTTGCAGACCTGTACCTAGAGGCTTGGATACTATGGTACATATCCCAAGTAGTCCGAACAATAATCAAGTCACTAGAGGACTATGCATTAAAGAAATTTGGATACCTACCGACAGAGATAATAGAATACCTGCGCGACTATGTCTAAGGTGATAAAAGAGGAGGATGAGAAGAATGAAGAAGGTGTACATATTGTGGTTTCGGCCAAGAAGGAGGCTCATACCTACGATGATGGGGGTATTCTCATCACTAGAAAAGGCATTAGAGAAGGTAGCCAAATTGCCTGACGGAGCCCACATGTTCCTCTATGTCATGGAATATGAAGTTGATAGCAGTTCTAGCCTAGGAACTCTAGTATGGAATGGCTTAAGCGAAGAGGATAGGAAAAAGCTAGTCAAGATGAAAGAAAAGAAGAGGCCATAGCATAAAGAAGTTCTTAAACTACTTTGCTGCATTACATCGATCTTCTTCTATATATTCAAGCCAAGATAAGATCATGGGAAGCGCGCGCTGTAATATGTGCTTCTTTGCAAACTCTATGGAGTCTAGGTTTAAAGGAACACGTATGACTAGGTAATTTCCTTCAACCCCTACTGTCGGCAGAGAGACCTTGGGCACCCTCCCACCATCCTTAACTACCTCATAAAGAGCTAAAATACTTCTGGTCGCCAAACAATCGAACAAAAAGTCCAAGACCCCCACCGAACACAAAGTAGTTGAACACATAAATGATACATTTTTATACGACCAGCAGGATTGTAGAAAGTGATGGAAGAGGTAATTAAAAACATAAAAGAACTTCTTGAAGGGATTGCCGAAACACTAGACATAATTCTGGATAAGGAAGCATTAAGCGCAATACAGGAGGCAGAAGAAGACATAAAGAAAGGCAGAGTACGAAAACTAGAAGAATTCCTAAAAGAAATATCATAAGTACACAAACCCATCCTCCAAGCTAGATTTTATTACAGAAGGAATCTTTGACATTTTTCAAGGTTTCTTCCTTTACACGCTTCTTGAAGAGCTCATTATAGCAAGCCCTCAGAGTGCTCTCATGAACGCCAGACGCACGGGACACCAGAGGCCAAGTGACCACAGGCTTGACCCCGAGCCTGCACGCAACAATCTTGTCAGCACCATATATGGCACAGGCGCACACGGTTCTCGGCTCAAAGCCCCTGCCCCTCTCCAAGGCCATCTTCAGCAGATCCAAAGCCACCAGAAGCACCCTCTGCCTGTACAGTACAGCCCTATCCCCCAGCCTCCCTACCGCCCTCGGGCTCCTGAACACCTCATGAAGGATCCTGTTCAGGTAGTCAGAAGGCCTCCTAGACCCGATCCTCCTCCCAAGCCTGCCGAACTCATCAATAACCCACAGCACCCTCCACCTAGGGATCCTGATCCCAAGATCCTCAAAAGCCCCCCTGATCTCATCAATAGAGACAGGAAAGCCGTACCTCCTCACAACATAGAGCACAGAACCGAAAGCATACCAGTAGAAGCGCCTGATATCCCGCTCCCTACTGGCACCGACCACGAACCTGAAAGTCTTCACCGCAATCTCCCTGACATCCGCAGGAAGACCGAGCATGGCACAGACCCTAGTGATGACCCCGATGGCAATATCCTTCCTCCTCTCAAGCGCAGCCCTCTTCCTATCAAGATTGCACAGCTTCAGGTACTTCCTGAACCTCCCCGCACCCGTATCAGGACTATAGAAGCCCCTATCATATATACCCATATACGTCTGCCTATCCACCCCCACCACCTCCCCCAACGACTAAAGGAACCTCAACCCTCTCAACAGAACCCAGATCTTCTACATAGATCTTCATGAAGCTCAAGAGCGCCCTGAAATCAATACGCGACCTGAAAACAACATCAACCCCCACCTCGCTGGCACGAACAGGAATACCCTCCGTGAAGCTTATAGGCAACAACCCGTCATTCGGAGCAGAAACACTAGAACGCCCAAAGTACAATCTATGGATCCCTACCTTGGCCGACTCACCATTATAAACAACCTCAGAAAGCATAGCCCTGACAAGCCTAACTATATACCTCCTCTCCCTCCTCGACAGGTACCTCTCCAATTCCCTCTTGAGAACCAAGGAAAACCTATAGACAAACACGACCCTCAAGTACAGCATCCTCACCAAGTCTTCAGGCCTCATAGTCCTGACAGTACTATGAAACCTAATCCTGAACCTGCGAGTACCAGAAGACCTAATTTTCACCCCTAGTATTTCTTCAAGAAGAGCAAATATGCTGTCAACCGAGCGCGCACGGGCACCCAGCTTTTCTTCGCCTCCAGATTTGCGCTTGTACAAATCATTCTTCCCATTCCTTGTATCAATAACTCTTGAGGGAATGGGCGTTTTAACTAGCCTATAAACACCTCTAGATACCCTAACAACATACCCCCTCTTAACTAGCCTATTTAGAGCACAGTAGTACATGTTGAATAGTCTCATCCGTTCTTTTCCTTTGACCCCCCGATGATAGAACTCGATCAATTCACATAGTCTGAATTCGCGACATAAAAAGGCGTATTTAATAATATTATGCTCTCTCACCCCTAGTACTACTCTACTAGGAGAGCTGGAGTTTTCTTCGCCTACTGTCTTTGAAAAGGATTTATATACTCCCCTATTGTTATTCCACTTAGACACCGAAACACCTCCGCGGGGAGATGATGAGACTTCCTGAGTCTGATTGGCTATTTCTAATTATTTTGTCAAAACAGATATAAATGTAAAGATTAAGATAGTATTAGGGGCACTAATGGGGAGATGGGTATCAGTATACTTCAACGAGAAAGAGTGGACTCTTTTCAGGAGAGTCCTAGAAAAGGAGTCAAGGCGCAGGGGCAGGAGATTGTCCCCTTATGAACTCCTTAAGGAGTGGGCGCTAAAGCTAATAAAGGAAGCTGACGGAGAAGATAACCCTAAGGCTAACTAGAGTAAGCAACGAAGTCGCCAGAGCTATTAGTACTACCACTAATGGGTGTTGTACGTCAACACCTGCCATCCTAAGCTGGTTTACTGTGAATAGGAGTGTTAATCTCATTATTTGTGTAGTCACAAATGCCGAGAGGTAGATAGGCAGGTCTGACGTAGTCCCATCGGATAGAGCGACAAAGACCAAGAAGCCCATTCCGAAGCTTGTCAGGAGGGCTATCAGCTCGTAGAGCCACATCCTCGTCGGCTCTGGGTGCTTTTTGATTACGAATTTCCCTGTTCGATATGCTTGGGCATGGTAGTAAGACAAGGCGTATGTCGCTGGCATGGATACGCATGCGAACAGCGCCGAGATGAAGCTCTCTGGGACTGATGTGTTGAATACCTTCAATAGTAATATCAAGAATACTATGCTCAGGAACAGGTGAAGGCTTATGGACTCGTCTCTATCCAAAGACATCCCCAAGAGAAATATGGGGAAAAATGATAAAAAAGTTAGGTTTTCAGTACCTGACCCTAGATACAACACTTCGAAGTGTTGAGATCCCTTCATTTATGCATTGCCTGAACTCGCTATAAGTCCGAGCGACTTTCTTGCATGCCTCCAGAAGTGGCTCGAACACTTGGTCTAGGTCGTATTCGCCAATAGCAAACTCGTTAAGCTCTTTCTTTATTTTCTCAACCCATTCGTCCTTGTCCTCTTTCTCAGCCATGGCCGATCACCGCTATTTTCTTCTGACGTACTTCCTGTTCTTCTCCTTCCATTCGACTACCATGGCTGTTGCAGTTCTGGCTCCTGCCGCAAATCCTGCTACTATGAGCGCGACTACTAATACTGCTACGAGCAGTATTACAAGCCAGTACTCTAGTGTCAGGTAGAAGGTCTTCACGTACGTCCCAGTAACCACGTATGTCTCGGTCATGTCAAGGGTTACTGTTGTCTGGTTTGTCTCCTTGCCGTCATACTCGATCTTCTCTAGTACGTACTTGTATGGGACTTCTACTATCTCCTTTGGATATGTAACGTTTATACTGGATGGGGCATAGACGGTTACGTTTGTTGATAATGTCAGAGACACATCCTTGAATGCCAACAGGACTACCTTTACGTCGACACTCTTTGGCGTGCTCTTCAGGACAGCATAGTACATCTTGCTTGCGTCGATGGTTACGTTCGTGTCACCGCTTACAGTAACGGTGTCAAGGATGTAGTACTCCGACTTCACTACAATCAGGTAGGATGCATTAGCAGGGACTGTTATGGTGGCCGTGCCGTTCTCGTCAGTCGTGCCCTCGTATGTGTTTCCTGCCTCGTCGTATACCGTCACTTTGGCGTTGGCCAAGGGTTCTCCATCATAACCGATTACGGTTATGGTTATTGTCGGGTCTTCGGCCTTGACTACTAGGGGCATTACGAGCGCGTTGAGTAGCAGGGGCAGTAACAATACTAATACCAAGCACCTTTTCATACTCATACCACCAAAAAGAAATAACTTAATACGACTAAAAAACCTTTTTCTCGCTAACCATGGGGAGCCTTTGGAATGCCCCAGCCAGTAATGAAGTCCTTGATGAAGTCGATATGCCTTGAATTCTCCTTGACCCACCTTATGAAATCATCAACTGATGGGTCTCTACCATGCCAGTACCTGAAGTACTCGATGAATGCAGCCGCTATCCCAGAGGCCACAGGAGTGGCCATAGAAGTCCCGCTCAAGGCGACGTAGTAGGTGTTGACTTCATATTCGTCTGGGAAGTCCGCAAACTGGGATTTGCAACTGACTATCATTACTCCTGCAACTACCAAGTCAGGCTTCATCCTCATATCTATGGTGGGGCCCAAGCTTGAGAACGAGGCCAGTTTGTCATAGTATGGATCCCAAGCGCCTACAGCGAACGCCTTCCTTGCGACCGCTGGGACTACGATTGTGGTTGGGATGTTCCCCTCGTTCCCCGCGGCTGCGAACACCCATACTCCCTTCTCTTCCGATAGCTCATCTACAGCCAAAGATAATGGGTCATTACCGTCTGATGCAAAGTTCGCGCCCCAGCTGATATTCAATATCTCTATGTCGTACTTCTCGGTGTTGTTGTAGACCCACTCTAATGCCTCCAAGCACATGTCCATGTCTGCTACACCGTCTTTGTTGAACGCTTTGACGACCACCAATTGCACTCCCGGCGCTATGCCCATGAACTTCCCATTTGAGGCATGCCCTCTTCCGGCTATGATCCCAGCAACATGCGTTCCGTGGCCGTTGATGTCGAGGAATGCTGGCTCCCCGTATTTCTCCCACAGGAGCATGTCGCAATTCAACAGGTCATTCATGGTTCCGTTCTTATATGGTTCCCAGAATATGTACTCGCCTGTCGACTCTGAAATGTAGAACAGGCTTACAAGAACCTTGATTATGCTTTTCCCGTCATCGTCGAAGAAGTCTGGGTGAGTATAGTCGATCCCCGAGTCGATTATTGCAACCGTGACACCACGGCCTATCCACGGACCTGTTGCCCTGTGGAATTCATTATCTATGTCCCTCTCCTTAAACGGGTATTCTTCAGCCTTTATCCCGTTTAGATATAATGCGTGCCTTAGGGTCTTGTCTCCATAGATGGATATTACATTCTTCCTGTCTGTTAGTGAGTAAAGCTCGTCTGTCGAGGAGACTACAGTCTTATAGATGTGCAGATCCCCGAAGTGCCACGTCTTCAATATTTTCCTGTTCAGAGGCGTGTCGCCTCTTACGGCTACGTATACTGTTGCAGACTGATTCCTCAGCAGGGCGTCGTAGACCTCGGGATCGACCCTGAATAATGTTACCTGCAAGGGCTTGAGCGCATATCCTACTATTGGTAGTGAAACGACTACTGCTAGGATCAGAAATAGCTTCGTTATCTTGACCAGCTGGTTATACGCATAACCGTCGGTTACATGTGTAGCCCATAAAATGCTACTTTCTCCTGACGAACTTCTCCTCCCCACGAACCTTTTCTTTCGGACAAACATAGTGGGTCACCATCCCGAGTTTTATTTCAGGCTTCCTCCACATCATCACGTCCTCAACAGAAGACCACATTACTAGGATCGATAGTGGTATCAGCGCCTTGAAGAACCAAGTCTCGAAGTATGCATGGTACACTAGGCTGAATACCAGCATCCCAAGGCCCACGCAGAACAGCGCTGACTCCAACAACATGTCGAACGGCATGAACCATTCTGGGAAGAACCTCTTCATGTATACATAGTAGTACACGTCCTCAAGCTGGTCTACTGCGGCCAGCGCCAAGAGTACTGACAGCGCTGGGTTTGACTTCCACAGTACGAATGCCAGTACCAGCAGTAGTACCAGTCCGAAGCTGTTGATTATGATTCTCAGCAATCTGAACAGTCTATGCATCTGATCCCCAAGAGAAATAGGAGGAATAAAAAATTAAAATTTATTCAGGGGCTTTAGGCAAAGGCACTATACTCCTAGTGCCCTCCTCTTGTAGTACTGATAGCAGGCATATACGACTGCGATTGCCGCAACTACAGCAAGAACCACCAGCACATAGAACACTGCGTTGGTTATTGCAATTTCATTAATAGAGGCCCCACCGACCAAGAAGGCCACAGGTATGTATCCGTACACAATTCCGCCGTACACCGCCATTACAAGGCCAAATGCGAACACATACCAGAGCAGTAGTGCGCTAGGGCTGAATACCCCCGCTTTTACCAAGATGTGCCCCACAAGGATGAGACCGATGGAGAGCGTTACCATTAGTCCTAGCGACAGGGGATTCGTTATGTAGCCTGCTTGCACTAGGGCTATTCCCAGAATCACTAGTCCGACAAAGCCTATCGCTAGTATTGCATCGCGTGTGGAAATCTCAAGTTTTGCTGCCTCTGCCATACATTCACCACTAATAACTTACACTTCACTCATTTTTAACTTTCCTCCTGACGAATAAGTTCTTTGCCTCCTCGACCTCATCACTTAACGACTTCGTAGACTTCCTGATGACAAAGGACATCTTCATCTCCTCCTCTTCCCTCTCTTCCGTCTTTTCCCCTCCCTTCTTCTTCCTGAAGAGCTTGGGATACGATTCGGAGACCGGATGCTTCCTTACGTACCTGTACCTCTTCCAAGGGGTCGGGATTTCAACCTCCCTGATGATGTCTGCAAGGGTTATCCACCCATTATGGAACGTGTGGTATAGTATCGCGCAGAGGCCGTCCCCGTCGAGCCACATCATCGTGTAGAACGCGGCAGATGATGCGTAGTAGAACGCCGCCGTAACAGTAAATGCGATCTTCTTCCATAGGGGGAAGTCCGAGAGGGCCTGCAACTGCCATGCTGGGTGCATCAGAACCCAAACTACCGACCCTATGACGGCGCCCACAGTCCCGAAGAGCAGATACGGGATCCCCCTGAAGAGCAGTTCCTCGAAGAGCGGATAGTAAAGCGCAGTAAGGGTTACCGTCCTGAAGGCCGTCTCGTAGGACATGTTGATCATCGGTAGCGGGCTTATCCTAGTCTCGAAGATCTCTGGCCTGATGCCGAGCGCCCTTTCAATAAGGATGCGGATGACCATGGGAGCCAGCACTAGGGCTACGTACCAAGGAAAGTACTGGAGCATCTGGTAGAGTAGTGTACTGAGGCCGAGTTGCACTACTCTGTCCCTCCTGCCCTATTTCTTTCTTATGAACATACAGTATGAAAAGCTTATGCTTGCAAAAATCGTGATTACTGTAAATGTCGCATACCTGAACAGAAGCGTGAGCCAGAACGATATCATGAAGATAGCAAGGGACATCCAGCGCTCGTAAGCGGGAGGGGGAGGGTTCCCATGTAACTGCATGTACCTCATAGTGAACACTTGGTCGGATAGCATCAGTATAAGCAGAGCCCATTGCATTCCATACCATATGGGGTAGTATCTGGCAATCCATTCTGTCGGGATGACCCACGGTCTTGTGATTGCGGACTTCAAAAGCTCTACTACGTTTACCCCGAGGAGGTCTCCGAATAACTGCATGATCAGAAGGATGCTCAGGAAGGATGAGACTATATTGGACATCTTTTCAGTCAGTTCGAGCATCCTAG
>QMWT01000004.1 GCA_003661775.1 Thermoprotei archaeon | reverse complement strand
TAGAGGTCTTTGTAATTGGTACCACCTCTGCCAGGGGTATCATCGGTTTCACTTCTTCGAAGATCACCAGGAACTCTCTACACGATGTGTATTTCTTCACCAGCGGCATTACTTTCCGAAGCTCGCTCACTATGTCCTCTATGACCTGGTCTAAAGATGTACTTTTCTCGCTCGCTATTTTCTGAGCACATTTCAGGTCGAACACTATATCTCTGCCGTAAGCCCCCTCGCCGACCGATGAGAAGCACGGTAAGGACATTAGCGCTTCGTACATATCCTGAGCATCGAAGAATGACGGTAGTGAACAGAGGGTAATCACCTCCTCAACCACGACCCTCCTTCCACGGGTAACGCTCGTGAGCGCCTTGACGAGCTTCTCGACACCCAGCTCCTCGAAACCTCCACACTCTATCCTCAGCCATAGAGAGCCACTCCTGAGAATGCTGATCCTGATCATAGCGTTCCTCAGACCCGCACTCACGAGCGCTGACACCACCTCCCGTACATCACTAGACATCTTGCCTCTGAGCGTACGTAGCTCACCGTTCTCTACAGCCATGTCCACGGCCTCTACAACAGGATCTCCGACAACATCGAGGATCTTTGCGCTAATATCGATATGATCGATGTCTTCGAGCACCAAGACCCAGAACCCGTCCACATACCTCAGAGCAGATCTGTTGAGCAGAAGCAGGATTACATTTCCATATCTATGAATTGTGTAGAGACCATGTACAGACTCACCATTACCAATATCGACTTCAGCTAACAATGGCTGCACATGCAGTATAGCAACAATCACTAAAACTATTAGAACTGCACAAGATACTCTACCCATAGACTTGGCACCTCCAAACACTACGTACCACATCACCACTATACATAAAGCTAGACCTTGAAACACAATTGTTCAAAACCTCGAACACCTTAATATAGTTGACATCTACAAACACATTGCTTCGAGTACTATCTTCGCAGCTTTGGTCATTAACTGCCAAGGTTGGAGTTTATCTGTGCAATAGCTCTTGCTAAGTTCTTCAGAGCTTCGTCCACGGCTTTCTCCAGTTCTTCGGTGCTTCTATACCCTGCTGAACCACCTACGTCTATCGGTACGGGTCTATCATCGATGATCTTGTACGTTCTGCCGAAGATGAAGAACGTTCTCTCAGCTATGTACTCTGTCTCGCCATTGCTCCACACCCTAGTTACTGTAATCTCGTTGCTTGTGTATGGAAGAGGTGTTTCGAAAATCTTCCTCCACACTTCCTCGGCTAGACTAGTATCCTTGAAGGCTAACAGTACATAGGAACCACTCATAGAGCAATTACGAAGCTCGCTAACAACATCCAACGAGTCGAACGCGCTGATGTTCTCAGCATCTAGGTTGATTACCAGGATCTTTGGACAGCCAAGCAGCTTGAGCTCGCTAAGCGATTCAAGTCTATGAACATTAATGCCATAGCTACTCAACAACCTCGATGCAACTCGGTATAGCACGCCATCACCATCAACAACAATCACCTTAGAATCGCCGAGGTATCCACGAAGAAGCTTGAAGAAGTTTGCATACTCATCGGAGCTAACAACATGCATCTGGTCTGCTGGCTGTTGATACGTCTTATAGGAGTAGAATATGTGGAACAGGCCTACCGACGCTAGTATCACGACCACAGATAGCATAGAGACGACTAGAACCCTTCTAAAATCTACTCGCATACACACCTCCACCTAGAAATCTAAATTGGTAAGCCAAGTATATGGATCTGTTCAGTAAGTTGCAGAGATTTGAACCTTGGATCACGGCGCTCCAAAGATATGTCGGGGCTATCTTGGTATGTATATAGATGATATGCTATGTAAGCGTACGCGATATTCAAGCGGCATTATCAAACCTGCTATTAGCGGAAATACGATATACCGCGGCAAAGTCTTCAGCTTAGCCACTACATATGAGATGCGTAAGGAAGTGTTGTTTTGTGCAATGAGTTAGGCTGATCATGTATTAAGCTAATTCTTTGCTAATTCAGCGATTTTTGTTCTAAGTTCATCGAAACTGGTCTTCCTTACGAGGACGGTGTCTATGCCTAGACGTTTTGCGTGTATAGCCATAGGTTCGTCGTCCGTTACTAGCATTGTGTTGAACTTTTTGGCTACTGCTATGAAATAAGTGTCGAAACCCGTTGAGCCTACTTCGAGAGCTACATCGATAACGGAATCCCTGATCTCCTCTTCGTAGACTATGCGATAGCTCTCCGAAGTTCTCAGAGATTCAACTACTTCTCTAGCCAAGGAACTTGAGGTTAGCCTAGTCAGCACACAAGCTACCTCCACAAAAGCAACAAAAGGTATGAGCACCTCGTACGCTTCTCCTTCAATAACCGTATCAACAACCTTGACTTCCTATGAGTTTCGATCTCACGCTCGTAAACATCCCTAGGCAGCCATCTACTGGGTTTCAGAACCGTTTTTACGATTATGCTCGTATCGAATACCACTTTCCCCATCGCTCTCTACCATCTCTAAGAACTCTACCCACATCCTCTCTAGCCTCGACCTCGATCTCCTCAACAAGCTCAGGAAAATCCTTTGGAAGAACAACTATCTTAACAACCTCACCCTCTCTAAGATCAAGCTTCTCCAAAGGCTTCAAAACACCATTTTCAAACCTAGCACGGATAACCCTAGCCATAACACTGGCCCTATCCTCTATCTTGTATTCAGCCTTGATAAATTAGTAGTAGCATTCACACTAGATCAGCTCTAATAGATTTTGATAAGCTTGGACCTCTTAATCAAAACTGGAATTCATATTAATGTCGAGGAAGTTCTAATGTGTAAGTACAATGGTTACGTAGAAAGTTGTTTTTGAGGGCCCAAGCTATTAGATACTATGCTCGACTACTTGACTGCGCGTATAAGGCGGTACGCTAGGTATGCTGCTAGGAGATGTGTTGCCGCTATGGCTAGTATCAGCATGTTTGTCTTGACTACATACTTGTATAGAAAGGCATCGATAGAGCTCGCCGGAGAAAGTGCTGTAAGCATCCCTGGTTCTCTTGGCCACGGAAACAATGAGCCAGAAGGACTGTAACTCCAATACACACCACCTAGCTCTGGATATTCACCAATGTAACCAACAACTCTGTAGACAGCAATCGTGTACATGGTCAAGTACAGAGCTATTACTATCACCACTAGTAAAGACACACCATAAACCAGCACCTTTTTCATCTGCATTGAATTCTCACCAAGAATAAGCTTAGACAACATATAGTAAAACACTAATCTTTGAAACATTTTTGTCTAAAACTTCGAACACTTACGAAATTAACATCAGCATATTCATCAAAAGATGTAGTTAAAACCATTTAAGCATAGGATTTAGATAATGTTAAGAATGTTTGTGTTTGACTATAATAGCTATGATAATGATCAGTACTATTGAGGCAGTTATGGGTATTGTCAATTGATAATGCGTGTACTCTTCTCTACTGGCTCTTGCTGTGGTTGCCGTATCTGGAGGAGATACGTTCTGTACTGGTGCAGATTCTGTTTGTATTTCAGGTGCTGTTTCTGTTGTGGTGCTAGTAACTGCGCCTATAGGCGTTATCAGTTTTGGTGTTTTAGCTACTAGTACGAGTATTTCCTGCCATGGCAGGTACTTCCTTATCAGCGGGTTCAGCTCCTTCACCTCTCTCACAATGTACTCTACAGCTTCATCGAAGGTCATGTTCTTCTCTCTAGCCATCTCCTCTACACACGACACGTTGAATATCATTGATGTGCCGTACACCGCCTCTCCGAAGGAGAAGAAGCAGGGTACTTCCTCCAAAGCGTCCAGCATCTCTATACGCTGGTAAGGACCTCCTGGCGGTAGCCAACCAAGCTTCTCCACGACAATAACCTTCTTACTGAAGCCCTTGAAGTGCTGATGAGCTAGCTTAGCAAACTCGTCAATACTTAGCTCGTCAACACTCCCAACTATTATGTGGGTGCTATTGCCTTCGATAAACAGCTTCATCTCTGCCGATGTTAGACCTCTACGGCCAAGGTCATCTAGGAACTCCTTGACACGCTCATGTAACTCCCCGATATTCCCGCTTAAGCACCTAGTCTCATTAACCTTAACAACATAGGTCTTCCCCGACCACACTATATGAAGTACAACCTCAGCCCCTCCTATGTCGAGGTAGGTGGCTACCTGATTAAGCGCTATATCATCAAATACGCTGTACTCTGTACCAGGTAGCACTAATAGCCAGTAGCCATCGCCAAGATCCTTAAACAGCTGTCTATTAACCTTAACAACGACAAGCTCTCCATAATCATCGATAATCCACGGCTTCAAACCTTCTTGCTCAGCAATCGCAACACCAATAGACATTATTGCAAACGCTAGTATTGGTAGCAATAGTAAAGTTAAAGACTTATGGGGACCTGCCGTATTTCGTCACCCATTAATTGTATGTATCTGTCCCCTGAATACGTCTAGAATAACTCTCCATTCCTCACAAGGTAATGGATAACAGCCCGATACGCATAGTGATTGCAGGTACCTATCTCCAACAATCCTCGGAGCAACAGCTATTGTTTTCCAGCTCACAATTCTCCTCATACCGAGGCTCACTAAGCTTTGGAGAGGAGGCGGAACCGCTGAATCCACGTGGATCGTCGTTGCATGATTTCTTCTCGAGTAGCTTAGCGTAGTTTGGGCAACATCTTCACGCCATCCACAGCTCTTGGATTTACATGGGTTGGCTGAATAGGAGGGTATGATGTGTTGGGTGCAGCCTGACAAAATGATGAATTTATGAATTTGTCTATAGAGCCGCTGAGTAGCGTAGCAAGAAAACATTCTCTATGTTTACGGAGGTCGCTAGCCCGCTATTCTTTGAAGCCTTTGATGCTCGTTAGAGTGCTGAGCTTCACGGGCTTCAGATATAGATGGAAGTAGTACCCTTCACAACTATCTCCTGCGGGCTCTAGGTACTTCAACACATCGTTAGGCCCTCCCACAACCTCTATAGAGCCTCTGCCTCTCCAGCTTAAACACCTCGAGTCGTATTTGAATACCACGAGCTCGTTGACCTCAGTCAGCCCCGGGGCTATAGCGGGGAAGTACCTGGGTAGGAGCATGGGGCCCATGGATCTCAGGGGGATCTCGTTCTGGGATCTATCCTCCTCGAGCTCGACAGCTATTCTGAAGAGCGTGTAGTGGGAGCGAGCCGCAAAGCCTCCAAGCTTTAACCCCCTCCTAGGCTCTCCGTGCAGCAGCGGATGGAGTTTCGTGTAGCTTATACGGGCAAGCTTCTTCGGGAACCCTGCTAGGAATCCTCTAAGCAGGGATAGATCGGTATCTACCCACATGTATGGGCAGTAAGCATAGGTCCTACCCCCGTAGAGCACCTTGACGAAGAATGCAGCTTCGTGGTACTGAACTGCGTCGGGAAGCTCGAGATTCCACTTCACATCGCTAAGGCTCTGCGAAACTATCTCTACTACATAGGCGAAGACCTCGCCATCGTCTGCTGGCTCCAGAGGTCTTGGAACAACATTTTTGAGAGCCGAAGGATTTGCCCTGTACCTAACACCCACACCTGTAAAACCGTAGACCCAGGGACCTGGGGGAACAGCAGAAGAACGACGGTCACTCGTTAGGGGTGCGGTCCACAGCCCCTCTATCAATAAGCTCCACCCGAGACCTACAGCAGCTGCTCCAAAGTTAAGTCTTAGGCTTCGACTGTGCCGCGCTCAGCACCTCCATGAGCTTCCTGAGCAGCTTGCCAGCATTTGCCTCAGCACTATCCGCCTCGGTATCCAGAACTACGTCTGGAGCCTCGGGAGGTTCGTAAGGGTCAGAGATACCGGTAAAGTGCTTGATCTCGCCCCGGAGAGCCCTTCGGTACAGGCCCTTGGGATCCCTCCTAATGCACTCCTGCAGGGAGCACTTCACGTAAACCTCAATGAACGGTATACCCTCCTCCTCAACGATCTTCCTAATCTCGGCTCTCACATCACGGTAGGGAGATACAAAGCTACACAGCACAACAACTCCGTTCCTTGCGAGAAGCCTTGCTATCCACGCAACCCTCAGCAGGTGCCTCCTACGCTCTTCACGAGTGAACCCTGCATCCGGATTTATGGTCCTCCTAACCCAGTCGCCATCAAGAAGCTCTACCCTGTAACCCATGCTCCTCAGCTTCTCTGCAACAATGCGAGCTATCGTGGTTTTACCGCTCGCGGGTAACCCTGTTAACCATGCAACGACACCTCGCTCAAGACATCTAACCCCGCTCTCCTCCACAGCGCAACCCTCACCCCACTACGTGGCACCTATTAATAATATTTAATTAATGTCTTCTCAACAGAGTGTGGGGGTAGCCTGTATGGAGGATGACGGAGGTAGTAGGAAGAGCAGGTACACCACTGTATCTATACCAGTGACTCTCTACAACCGCATCAAGAAGCTTATAGAGGGTACGGGATTCACCAGCGTATCGCAGTTCGTTACCTACGTCCTTCGTGAAGTCGTTGCACGGATCGAGGAGGAGAAGCTCAGGAGCGAGGGTATCAGCGAGGAGGAGAAGAGGGAGATCGTTGAGAGGCTAAAGAAACTGGGCTATCTTTGAGGTGCTGAGGCATGGTCTCTAGACCTCACGGAGGTAGGCTTGTGGATAGAGTTGCACGGGGTAGTAGTAGGCAGAGACTTATCGAGGAGGCTACAGAGATGCCCAAGATAGAGATCAGCGAATCGCTAGCAGCGGACGTTGCCAACATAGCGCACGGAGTCTACAGCCCCTTAGAAGGCTTCATGTTACGCGAAGACTACGAGTGTGTTCTTGAGTTCATGAGGCTTAGCAACGACGTTCCCTGGACTATACCGATAACGCTTGATGTAGAACCCGATGAGGTGAGAGATGTTGTTCCTGGAGATGAGGTGGTTCTTATTTACAGAAAGGTGCCGATAGCGGTGATGAGAGTCGAGGAGATCTATCCGTGGGATAGGAAGGAGTACGCAATGAAGGTATTCAAGACTGTGGACCCGAGCCACCCCGGTGTTGCGAGGACCATGAAGAGGAAGAGCATGCTAGTTGGAGGACAGGTGCTTCTGATCAACGATCCTCCTGAGCCTTTTGAGAGGTACAGGCTGTGGCCTAAGGAAACACGTGTTCTCTTCGAGGCTAGAGGTTGGAGAACAATAGCAGCTTTCCAGACCCGCAACGTTCCTCACCTAGGTCACGAGTACGTGCAGAAGGCTGCTCTTACATTCACAGATGGGCTCTTCATAAACCCGCTGGTGGGGTGGAAGAAACCAGGTGATTATCGGGACGAGGTTATAGTTGAGGCTTACCGAGCTCTCATAGAGCATTACTATCCAGCAGAATCTGTGGTATTCAGTGTTCTGAGAATGGAGATGAGGTATGCAGGTCCTCGAGAAGCAGTACACCACGCAATTGTTAGGAAGAACTTTGGGGCTACGCACTTCATAGTGGGTAGAGATCATGCTGGTGTAGGTAGGTTCTACGGACCTTATGAAGCGTGGGAGATATTCAAGGAGTTTCCCGACCTCGGAATAACCCCTCTCTTTGTAAGGGAAGCCTTCTACTGCAGGAAGTGTGGCGGTATGGTGAACGAGAAGATCTGTCCCCACGGCAATGAACATAGAGTGAGGATCAGCGGAACCAAGCTTCGCGAGATGATAAAGCGTAGCGAGAAGCCTCCAGAGTACATGATGAGGCCTGAGGTCGCTGAGGTAATACTGAGACACCCCAATCCGTTTGTCGAGTAGGGGTTGTCCATGGACCTACCTAGCGAATGCCTAGAGATAGCTCACGTCCTCCCACATGCGCACAGAGTAGCTGTATTGCACCACTGGGATACTGACGGCATCGCATCGGCGGCTATGCTGCTGAGCACTGCGTGGAACAGGATCGTCTACGTAGGTACACCATCGATAGGCTTCTACGGTTCTGACGCCATAGACTTCCCATCGCTGATGAGAGCATCTCCGGATGCACTTGTAATCCTTGATTATGGTGTGGAGCCTCATGTCTACGACTACCTCCTAGAGAAGCTACGGTGCAGGATCATTGTTGTGGATCACCACCTCGTAGCTCCTTGGAATGCACCTCGTGAATGTCATTACTGCAATCCTGTAGCTAGAGGCTGTGTAGAGGAGATCCCTTCAACAAGCTATCTCCTCTACAAGATCCTCGGTGTTCAGGAACCCCGATTTAGGATCCTCGCAGCTCTCGGGATCGTGGGGGACCTAACCCCCTACATAGATGCCCGCCTAGGGCATAGAGGTATCGAGATTGCCGAGGAGCTGCTTCGAGGTCTTGACGTAGCTATTGGAGAGCTGAGAGAGGTTTCCGAATACGTAGACTCGTGCTACAGGCTGTACAACAGGACCTGCATCGCACGCGTTATCAGGCTCCTGGTGGAGGGCGATGTTAGGCAGGTGATGAGGGATCCCTACATCAGGAGGGTGAGGATTAGAGCTCAGAGGGTGCTTACCGAAGCACTTAGAAGGGTTGTCCAGCTACAAGAGAATGAGTGTGTTGCTGTGTACAAGCTGGTTATGGATGCCTACGTGACATCCTACGTTGGTAGAACGCTGGCCTCCAAGCACTGGGATAAGTACACAGTACTTATCCACTGGATCCCCCGGATCTCTAGAGGGTTCATATACGTAAGAAGCTTCAGGGAGGACCTGTCTGGAGCTATAGAGGGTCTCCGCAGCACGGGTCTTCGTGTAGGAGGAAAACTCAATGTTATGGTGCTGGAGCTAGGGTCTCCCGAGGAGCTTAACAAGGCGATGAAACTAGTTGAGAAGAGCATCTGCGTAAATACTTCGGTTTTCCGGGGCTGAGAACTTGAGGAGAGTCTTCATCTTGGGACTAGACTCTCTACCACCCAAGGTGCTCTACCAAGGTTTTGATGGAGGGGGCTTCAGCTTCTTGAAGAATATTGTGGAGGAATCCGCTAGGTACGTGCTGAGAAGCTGTCACCCACCCATAACCATACCCGCGTGGCTGGTGATGTTTAGCGGTGTAAGCCCGGGAGAGCTGGGGATATATGGCTTTAGGCATAGAAAGCCTGGCTTTTTCGACTACTACATAGTCAACAGCAGCTATGTGAAGGTGCCTACCTTATGGGAAGAAGCAAGCAGAAGAGGCTTGAGGATCGGACTTTACGGAGTTCCGCCCACATATCCGCCAAAACCTGTAAACGGTGTGCTTGTCACTGACTTTACAACTCCGGGCCCCGACAAGCCTTACACCTTCCCCCCGTGGCTTAGGAGGGAGCTCGAGAGGATCTCGGGGTTCACGATCTTCGACATAGTGTACCGGAGCGAGGACAAGGAGAGGGTTGCGAGGGACCTCTTCAGAATGCTGGAAAATCATCTAGTCCAAGTGGAATACCTTGCAAAGCGCAGAAGGTGGGATCTCTTCATATACGTGGAGATAGCTGTTGATAGAGCACACCACGCCTTCTGGAGGTACTTCGATAAAGAGCATCCAAGGTACGAATACCACCCCGTGTATAGCAACGTCATACCCGAGGTCTATAGAAGGCTGGATAGGTGGTTCGAGAGGCTATTCAAAGAAGTTTTGAAGAACTCTATAGTCGTCGTGGCGAGCGACCACGGCGTTAAGGCTATGAAAGGTGCCTTCACAATTAATCAGTGGCTTGCTGAGCAGGGTTATCTCAAGCTCAGGGCGGAGAAGGATAAGGTGAAGCCAGGAACCGAACTCAGGGAGGATATGGTGGACTGGAGCAGTACTATAGCGTGGGGGTGGGGTGGGTACTACAGCAGGATATTCATAAACTTAAAGGGTAGAGAGAAACACGGTGTTGTCGAGCCTAAGTACTACGAGGATACGGTTGAGCAGCTCAGGAGAGACATCATGAAGATCAGGGGGCCCTGCGGAGAACAGTGGCGCAACGCGGTCTACAGACCCGATGAGCTCTACCCGGTGGTGAGAGGAGATGCCCCGGACCTGATGGTGTACCTAGACGATCTCTCGTGGAGGCCTGCGGGCACCATCGGATGGCCCAGCAACTACCTATCAGAAAATGATCGGGGACCTGACGACGCTGTACATGATTGGTATGGAGTATTCGCTGTGTACGACCCTGAAGGCACCGTGGAGAAAGGTGATCGTGGGCTAATAGAAATATCCTATGTGAGGAAGCTCCTTGAGGAACTGCTCTACGGGTAGAGATATGTAGTCGAGGCTGTATATAGTATCGATGGGGTCGCTCTATGGACATAACCACGTTACGTGAACTCCGGCTAAGCCAGAGAGAACTTCTGCGCCTATTCAATAAAGTGTTCAGGTACGACTATGTAGATCTCCCGCTCCTAGAGACGCTAACAGTCCTTGACCCAAACTACCGAGATGACGATCTGTATCTAGCGCTTGAAAATGGTGAGGTCAGGTCGATAGTGTTCCTGGGGCTTATGAGGATGAGGATCCCCAAGGATCTCGAGGAGCGGTTTAAAGGCTTGGCATGGCTCAAAGCCGTGGGCTGCGTTAACAACTCAGCTCCCCACCTCGATAAGCTGCTGGAGTACGTTGAGGATAGGCTTAGATGTCTGGGCTTCACGAAGGTGCTTGTCTACGGCTATTCTCCTTGGTATCTAGCGCCGGGACCCGATGTGAGGTACGAGGAGGTTATAAGAGTTCTTAGGAAGAGAAGCTACTCTCTCTTCACAGCCCCCGTAGACTACCTAGGTGAGGAGGCTGAGGGCGGTGGACGAACTGTTGACTACTTAGTTGATATGGAGCACTTCTACGTACCTAACAACGTTATCGAGAAGAGGAGGATGCTTGAGGAGCAGGGGTACAAGTTTGAGGATGTGCATGGTCCAGCTGTTGAGGAAGTGGCTAACTGGGTTGAGAAGCACTTCGGCTTTGTCTGGGCTACCGAGACGAGGCTTAGCGGTAAGAGACCTTGGGCGGGCGTAGTTGTTGCTCGGAAGCTGGGAGGAGGAATTGCAGGGTTTGCTGTTTATGGTGCTACAACGGTCTACCGCTTTGGACCCATAGGGACTGAGGCTGCGGAGAGGGGTAAGGGGGTAGGCACGGTGCTACTCTACGAAGCTCTTATGAGGATCAGGCTGTCGGGTGTGAGGATAGCGGTGATCCCGTGGACCGGCCATCTATTCTTCTATGCAGGTGTACCCGGGGTCTGCGGCATCCGGAAGTACTTTATATTCCAGAAGAAGTTAAGCTAAAGCCAACATTGTTTTTAGTAGTTAGCTGAGAGTAGGCAGAGGGATGCGTATGAGTGACAAGGTCCAGATATCGATAGCGAGAGAACTCTACGAGAAGGCTAAGAGGTTCGTAGAGGAGCAGGGAGGGTTCTCGAGTGTTGAAGAACTTGTTGAGTTTCTTCTGAGAGAAGTTCTCTCGGAGGAGGAGAGCTCGTACACCATGTCTAAGGAGGATGAGGAGAAGGTTAAGGAGAGGCTGAGAGCGCTAGGCTACATCTAGGTGCTGCAAGCAGGTGTTTAGCAGCACCTCATTCTATCTCAGTACTATGGGTCGGCGATACTAGGAGCCCTCCTAAACAAAGTCGATCAAACGCTGAGGTCTACCGTACAAGGGATGATCGTGGGTCCGAGTTGCTGAGCTGTGATGACGGAGTATTAAGGTGACCGTGGTGTCTAAGCACTGTGTACTCAAGTTACAGGGGTTCGAGCCTTGTGGCTGTGTTACGTGGAGTAATGGTGTTGCTGAGATTCCGTGCAGAGCGGGTCTGAAGGTAGTTGATGGTGAGATTCACAGACTGATCTACGAGGTAGTTCTCTCTAGACCTGAGGACTACTTATCCATATACCAGAGCGGATGTAATCATAACTGCCTAAAATGCCACAGCTGGTACTTTGCTCAGCACGCTAACGGCTCATGGTACAGCCCTGGCGATGTACTAAGAGAGGTTTTGAGATATCGAGAACAGGTGACTGTGACCGAACCACGTGAACGTGCAACAATGTGGCATGCATCTGATCTCTGTGCTCACTGCGGCTCCTGCAAAGTCTACGGAGAACCAGGGCCTCTGTGTCCTAGAAGACTCTCCTCAGACAAGATCGTCTGGTCTCCTCAGGGCTGGGGACCGGCTAGAAATATAGTTTCCTTTACAGGTGGAGACCTCTACTGCAGACCCGAGTTCTACGTGAAGACCTTTAGACTCATTAAACGTGAAGCTCCGGAGCTCTGGATACATATAGAGACGAACGGCTATGGTCTAACACCCAGAAACCTAGAGCTTCTCTACGAAGCAGGGTTGGACTCGATATGGCTGGATATGAAGGCCTACGACGAGGATATCTACAGGATGCTCTGTGGCACAACCAATAGGTGGGTACTCGAAGTACCGGAGCTCGCGAGAGAGCTGGGGATCGTGATTGAAATAGTACTCCTCTACATACCTACGCTTGTAGAGCATGACCAGATCGAGAAATTCGCAGCAAAAATCGCCGAGGTTGATAAGCGCATCCCGGTAATGCTACTAGCGTTCTTCCCAGAGTACAAGCTCAAGCATCTCAGACCTCCGACTCTTGAGGAGATGATCAGGGCATACCGTGTGCTTAGGTCAAAACTTGAGAATGTTAGGATAGGGAACATAGGAGTCTTCTGCAGCGATAGTTCATGCATAGAGAGGTTGATTAAGGAGGTGGGTAGGGAGAATCTGGCGTTTTGAAGAAGAGCTCGAAATAGATGTTAGCCGCCTATCTCCCCACGCCTATGATCGGCTGGGCGCTGCCTATGACTATTATCGGTGTTGTGTTGGTGTTCTGAACAGCCTGCATCAACACGTACAGTCTTGCAAGTTCAGGATCATTGCTTACCTCCACAAGCATCTCAACAGCTCTTCTTAGAGCCTGTGCCCTGATCTCTATGGCCCGAGCCTCCGCCTCGGCTATGAGGAGTCTCTGCTGCGCGGTCGCGTTTGCAAGCGTGAGGATGCGCTCACGTTCATATTGAGCAGCTATCTTCCTCTGGTACGCAGCCACCTTCTCCTCGATGGCCCGCTTCACGGTTTCGGGAAGCCTTATCCCCCTGAGGTTGACCTCGTGGAGCACTATAGCCTCTAGAGTCCTATCCTCAGCTATGCGGCTCCTGTAGACATCCTCTATCTCCTTAGCTATGAGGTCCCTCTCCGCTATAAGCTCCTCCACCGTGTACTTGGCTATGACATCCCTTACCACCTGCCTCATAACGGGGATGAGCCTATTCTCCTCGTAGTTAACCCTCGGGTAGTTCATGGCGAGGCTCCTGAACTTAGAGGGATCAACCTCGTACGTGAAGCTGATCTCAACAGACACCTCGACACCATCGCGCGTAAGCGCCGTTATCGGAGGATAGTCAGCGTCAGGGGCGCTTGTCATATCAACGATATCTATTGTGTGGAAGTCCTTTATAACTCCCTGCCATGGGAACTTGAGGAAGAGCGCTGGACCTACTATGGGGCTGCTGAAACTTCTAGTGATCGGGTCGTACACCACCGCAACCTCACCTGGGCCCAGCTGGCTTATCGAGGTTGCCAGTACCGAGACCACGATCGCTAGAAGGAGAGCTGCCAGTACGCTGAGCTTTATCAGGGTTAGGTTGGGTCTACGCCGACGGTACTCAACCGGAATCTCTCGCAAGTTAGGTCACATGCAGTAGAGTAGGGCAAGAAGCTAATGAATCTTCTGCGTAGGTCTTGTAAAAAAGGTTGTTCAGACTCACTCCTCCTCTTCTTCGTACACCTCAATGGGCTTGGCGCCGACTCTAGACTTTAGGTAGTCGATGACTTTCCTTGCCTCCTCTACAGACACATGTCTAGCCGACGAGATTACGCGCGATAGTATCTGCTTGAGGTCCTCCTCCAAACTCTTCGAAATGTCCATTCTCGCTTTCTCGAACACGGCAGGCGTAGGCTCGATAACAGCACCCTTCTTGAGAACAGCGAGGTTATCATTTACGGGCAGCACCTCCACGGCGCCTACCTCTTTGTCTCCTAGCCTGATGAGGTAGATCAGGTCGCCATCCTTGGTCTCACCCAGTTTCTCTATAGCGTACTCAACAGCTGCCACCGAGAGCTCGGCAGCTGTCTTAACAATACTCTTAATAACGTTGTCCACTTCCTCCTGGGGGACCCTCCGGAACACCTCTAAGCTCATGGTGTCCCACTTCCACACGATCTCGCCTTTCTCCTCGTCAAGCTCATACTCAATCCTGACCCTGACGACATCGCCTTTGTCGACCTTGAGGTTCTCGACGAGGATCGTGTAGAGCACCCTATTGAGCTGCGCAGCTGCGTATGCAACCCGCTGACCAGAGATCTTGCCCTGCTTAACCGCATCGCGTAATTGAGCGAAGAGAGTTCTCCTAATCTTATCAGCATAGGCTCCCGCGATTACAAGACCCGAACTTAAACGTGGCAAGGGGGACACCCGTCTCTTCGGTAGATCAGGATCTCGCGGACACACTTAAGTATTGCTAAAGAGCGTGCAGAAGCAGAGTACAGTGCACCATGCAGCCTATCCGAACAACCCTACCTTCTATCCCTACTAAGCCTCACGCCTATCCTTAGAAGCTCTCCCTCCACAACAACTTTAAGTGTTGCACCACAGTATTCGAAGTCGACCTCCATACCATTAGGCGAGACTCCAACCATTGATGTGAGGTCGACTATTGGTGCCACAAGCTCAGCAGCAGCTCTGCTGAAGAAGCTGGGGTTTATGTTGATCCCCTCCCTCTTGACGAAGTCCAGCACCTCGCCATCTCTTCTCGCTACGATGACAGCATCAAAGCTTCTCTCAACATACCCTACCATGGCTCTCCACCCCAGCAGATAGCTTGAGCTTCATAACACTCTTTAAAACAGCTTTCGAAGGTAACACTTGTGGTATTTCCCTCGACTAGGTGGTCCGGGGGCCTTGGCCAAGGTCCGGATACACGTAGTGGTCGATAATTATGCAGAACGAGGTCTTTTGAGTGCATGGGGTCTTAGCCTCTATGTGGAGACCTCGAACGTGAGGATCCTTTTTGACTTTGGACCCGATCCACACATACTCGAGTACAACTCTAAGAAGCTTGGTCTAGATCCGAAAAGCCTAGACTTCGCTGTTCTAAGCCATTACCACGTTGACCACTTCGGGGGTGCAGCCTACGTAGCTCAAGAAGTTCCTGGATTAACAACGTATGTACCTCCGGGACCTCAAGCAAGACTTGTGAGCCTAGGACTAAACCCTGTGGTGGTCGAACATAGTATTGCTCCAGCACCGGGGGTATTCATAGCAGGTCCTATGAGAGCGGGCTTCATGTTCTACGAGATAGCGCTTCTCTTAACAGCCCCCGCAGCTCTGGCTCCTGTACTTGTTGTGGGTTGTAGTCATCCAGGTGTAGTGAAGGTGGTCAAACTCTGCGAGAGGATTGCTGGTCAGAAGCTCTTCGCTGTAGTTGGGGGTATGCACATGCCCAGCCTATCCGAACTCGAGTACCTGGCCAAGCGCGTAGAGGTAATCTACCCTCTTCACTGCAGCGGGCTAGAAGCAGTGGAATTTCTGAGGTCTAGGTACCCAAGCAAGCTGGGTGAAGCTTGTGCGGGAACTACAATCTCTTTATGATGAGCGCTAGCACCGGAGGGAGAAGGATCACGCAGATCGTCATGAGAGCGTAGAGGAGGTATGCACATACAATTCCGAGAAGTGAAGGTGCTGTGGTGAGCACGGCATTCGATATGCGGCCAACACCATATGCTATCGCGAGAGCCGATACCAGCCCTAGTAGCTTTACGGAGAGCTTGCTTAAGAGGTAGACATCTACATATCCCCGAGTTAGCAGGAGGGGGTAAACGCACGTTCCTAGAATTACGCCCCCTAATTTCGAAGCTGTTTGGTTAAGTGATGCTAGTGCGTAGGAGAGCACCACAAGCGATAACAGCAGGCCGTGCAGAGCATAGCCTCGGGCAAACCCCAGAACTCTAAAGTACGTATAAGTTACGGCTGCTACAGCAAGGCCTATGAGCATTCCACCAATAACATCTAGAGGGTAGTGCACGTTCAGCGCAACACGGGAGAGCGCTACTGACACGGGTATAGACACCGCTAAGGAGCTCACTCCAGCTCTTCTGAAGTGCATAGCTACGAAGCTCCAGAAAGTTGTGGAGACCTGTGTATGTCCACTGGGAAATCCGTAGCCCGAGGCGGGGTACCGCCATAGTGAAGGTGGTGGTCTAGGCATCTTCAAGAGGTTCTTGAGAAAGAGGTTCAGAGCTCCCGAGAGAGCCAGCGTAGCCATGAGCTCAACTCCGAGGTGGGGTGACATCAAGGTGTAGACCGCTATGGCGATCACCATGTAGGCCTCCTCCTCGCCTAGGCGTGTTACGAAGCGCCAGAGCTCCACATTGTCCATAGCCAGCGCTGTGGCGGATGTTGCGAGTACGGATACAGCTATGGTCACCAGCACGGCATCTAGGCAACGACTAATACCTTTCCCCATGACGTTCACTCAGCTTCAATATAGCCTCCTCCCCCGGAATATAAACTTGGCTACCTCGCTGACCTGTGAACGAAGAGAGCTTTTTAATCGGCTAGCCAAAATTCTGACCCAAGGCAATATCTTGGTGACTAGGTTGGGCAGGATCATGTTGGTACTTCTGTTCGCGGTGGTAGTACTAGCTGTTCTAGGAGCAGCCCTCTACCTAGGTATGCATTTTCTTGAGGAGCGAAGCGGTGAAGAGCTGAAGACCACCAGTGTATTGGCGAAGGAATGCCCTGAGAAGAATGCTGTTGTCGAGATATACAGGGAGAAGAGACTTCCCGAGAACATCCTTAAAGAGGTGGTGAAGGTTCTTCAACAGTATTTCGGAGAAGGTGCCAAGCTGGGACTCTGTTCGATACCCTGGAACCACACGGCATTCGGGGGAAGGACCCTGAGGGTGTACCCCGCTATAGCTTTGAAGGCCGAGGAACTGCCTGAGAAGCTCAGGAGCTACATCGTTGAGGAGGTTGGGGGTCTATACGTGCTCAACTACGCTACATCTATACAAGTAGCGCTGACGGCAGGTCTACGACCCGAATTTACGAAAGAGGCGAACGTCACCATAGTGAACGGCACGACACCCTTCTCATCAGTTCCACGTCTAGAGGGCAGCACCCTTGACAAGCTAAAGATGTTCCTTGAAATGCTTGCGGCTGCAAGAATAGAGAGTGTGGAGGTAGCCCCCGCCGAGGAGTTCCCATGGCTTAATGTGTACCCTTCCGTAATCTTCAGCTCCACCCATAACCTCAGCCAAGGCGTTGTACACATAGTTTCCGAACATGGCTTGTACGTAATCAATAGAAGTTTTGCACTCCAGCTGGCCGAAGTTCTCGGAAGCGTTCTCGGTAAGAACATAGCTGCGGAAGTGAGATTCCGACCCCCAATGAGTGGTGTAGAGCTAGGGCCGGAAACAACAATTCTAGAAGCTGCGCTCTACCTCGATGTACACTGCTCCTACTCTGCAATGCTGGTGGCGCAGTCGCTGGACCCCCTCCTAGACCTCTACCGTAGCGGCTCTGCTAAGCTCTACATAGCTCTAGGAGTTTTGAGGGGTGGTGAAGAAGCTGAAGCAGCTCTCCAGTGTTACTATCTCACGACGCGCAATGAGAGCGGCTACATAGATCTTATTAGGAAATCCTTCTCCTACCTCCTCGAGAAAAAGAGCTCTATCCCATTGGATGAAGTGCTTAAGCTTATAGAGGAACGCGATCCTCAAGCTGTGGACAACATACAGAGCTGTCTGGAGGAAGAAGGCGCCAAGCTCATTGATTCTTCGATAGATGCCTTCCACAAGCTCAACACTGCGGGAACCCCGACAATAGTCCTATGGAACACCGAGAAGAAGCGAGGACTTGTGATCGTGGGGTACGTAGATAGGGAGCAGCTCGAAGAAATTATCAGTAGCATCTAGTTCCCAAAATCTGGTTCTTTAGAATATCCCGTACGTAGTAATCCCCACTTTTCTTCGCTGAGCCGCTACTACGTAGCTCGCAGTGCTACTATCTGTGGAAATATGTTTGCCGTAGTGCAGGTCTTCCGATGCCTCCTCGAAGCCTTCGTGAGCCACAAGCTCTGAATACTCAACTCTAGTAGATGCTAGTTGAAAAGATGAGTTCAAGCTCCCAACTATGCTCAGGGGTATTTTAACACCCCTTACACAAATCGTCTAGACCAAAATCCGTGAAGACGTAGCTCCACACTTTCAGGAGGTCGTGGCTACTCACGTGCACATGACTGTGTCAGTTTCTTGGCCGCGTCTATATGTTTGGAAAGTACTTGGAACGCTTTTAAGAGATCTCCCTTCGACACAACGATTATTGTGTCCGTGTAGCACGACTCTATGTGCACAATGTTTATGTTGTTTAGGGCGAGGACGTTGGTTATGTAGGCTACGACCCCGGGGGTGTACATGATCTCTATAGGACTTACTATGACTATCGCGGCGTAGTCCTTCTGCAGCTGGACTACATAGTCTTTCTCAAGTTTTTGAACGATCTCCTCAGCTGTCTCATTATCTAGAACAAGCGTGGTTACGAGAAGGCTCTGCATTATCGCTATGAATCTCGCCTTCTGTGTTAATGAAGGTACTAGGGGGGCTATTTTTGCGAAGCCGATGTTCCTCAGGGTTAGCACAGTGATACCCGTTCTTATCTCTATAGACGATCTAGCGAGTATATCCACGACATCCCTTTTTAAGAGGCTGAACTCTTTAATGGCTTTATCCGCAAACCTGATCAAAGCCATCTTGATGGTGTCTATGGATACGTCTCGTCCTACAAGTTCGCTTACTAGGGTGGCTATTCTCCGCGAAAGTTTTGAGTAGTTCACAATATCGTTGATTATGCATTGAAGGGTGCAGGGGTCGGAGGTTACAACTTCTTTAACTATCTGCGAGATTGAGCTCATAGTTCTACACAGAACAATTAATCGTTGCAGAAGGTTATAATAATTTCACCAGATAGAAATAGCTGTTATTGCGATCTTGTTGTAGCGGACAGCGTGAGAACATGAAGGTTGTATTAGCCTACTCGGGTGGTTTAGATACATCGGCTATACTTGTACTGCTTAGGAAGAAGTACAACGCTGAGGTTATCACGGTAACTGTCGATGTTGGCCAAGAAGAGGAATTGAAAGGTGTTGAAGAGAGGGCTTACCTTCTAGGTGCAAGTAAGCACTACACAATAGATGCTAAGAAGGAATTTGTTGAAAACTATGTGTTCAAAGCAGTTAAAGCAAACGCTCTATACGAAGGTAAGTACCCCCTAGGTACGGCGTTGGCGAGACCCCTAATAGCTAAGAAGGTAGCGGAGATAGCTCTGAAGGAGGGAGCTGATGTCGTAGCTCATGGGTGTACTGGTAAGGGCAACGACCAGGTTAGGTTCGATCTAACGTTGAAGGCATACTTGAAGCCAGATGTCAAGATAATAGCTCCTGTTAGAGAACTAAAACTTACGAGAATGGACAGTATCAAAATCCTGGCCGAGAACGGCTACGAAGTCCCCAAACAGCATAAGAAGTACAGTATCGATGAGAACCTGTGGTCTAGAAGCATAGAAGGAGGAGAGCTCGACGACCCATTTGTGGAACCGCCGGAAGAAGCTTTTGAGTGGATACAGCCTCTAGGGAAGACTCCTAATGAACCACTCTACTTAACGATAGAATTCGATAAAGGTGTACCTACGAAAATCGATGGGGTGAAGGTAGATCCCGTAGAGATGATCAAGATACTGAATAGATCGGTGGGGATGTACGGGTTCGGGCGTGTGGATCTTATAGAGAGCAGGGTTGTAGGTTTGAAGAGTAGGGAGGTGTATGAGGCACCTGCAGCGCTTACGCTTATAGAAGCCCACGCCGATCTTGAGAGGATGGTTCTAACACCTAGGGAGCTCAGGCTAAAGCGCTTAGTCGACCAGGTGTGGACAGACCTTGTCTACCAGGGATTGTGGATAGATCCGACGAGGGTTCACCTAGAGAAAGTGATAGACTCTATGAATAACTACGTATCCGGAGAGGTCAGGGTGAAGGTGTACAAAGGTTCGCTGAACATCGTTGGTAGAAGGAGTGCATACTCGCTGTATCGGAGGGAGGTGATAGATTACAACTTCGGATGGTATCCTTCGGACGAGGAAGCTAGGGGGTTCATAAACATACACGGGCTCTACGCATTGACAGCGCTATCTGTAAGAGGGAGTAAATGAATATGGATAGATACAAGATATTGGTAGGAGGAGAGGTCGTAGAATCCATAGATAGGTACACCTCGAGTTTTGATTTCGATAAACCGATAGCTAAGTATGCAGCTAAGGTCATGCTCATACACGTAGCCAATCTGGTGAAAAAAGGCGTCTTGGAGAAGAGCGCGGCGGAGCCCATCATAAGAGAGCTCCTGGAAGTTGTGGAGAGCGACGGGGAGAAGCTGTATCAGTGGACGAAGGAGAAGAAGAGAATGTTCGAAGATGTTTTCGAAGCGCTGGAGCTGTACCTCTATGATGTTGTCGGGCCGAGTGCTGGGTACATAGCTACGGGTAGGAGTAGGAACGATCATGTAGCGGCAGCCCTGAGGTTGTACCTAAGGGAAAGTGTTTTGTCAATGCTCAGAAAGTTGATCCAGCTGAGAAGAATACTGCTCGAGAAGGCTGTGGAGTACAAGGACACGGTTTTCCCGTTCTATACGCACACTCAGCTAGCTCAATGCGGCTCAGCATCACTATACTTTCTAACATACGAACAGTCTTTAGCAGATATCTTTAAGGTGTTCGAGATAGCCCTTAGCCTCCTGAACCAGAACCCCCTTGGATCTGGAGCTTCGGCCGGCGCTATGCTGCCCGTAGACCTAGACATTGTTTCCAGAGGACTCTGCTTAAGTGTAGACCCCCTGCCTCCATACTACTCAACAGGATCTAGGTTGTTCCTACTGTACCTTCTCTCCATACTTTCTCTGCTGATGGCGGAGATAGGGAGGTTGGTGGAGGACTTCATGCTGTTTGCAAACGCTTTCCCGCAAGGTCTGGAGATACCCAGGCACCACATATCAACGAGCAGTATAATGCCTCACAAGAGGAACTTGGTGACTTTGGAGATAGCTAGGGCTAAGGTATCAAGGGTATTAGGGCTCTTCGCAGGATCCATAGCGATATACAAGTCTCTTCCCTACGGCTACAACCTGGATTTCCAGGAGCTTAACTCAATGACCTTCGAGATCCTAAAGGATGTAGACGAGACCTTAGATGTAGTGAAGGATTTCATAGCGGGTTTGAAGCTCAGTAGTGAAGGTATAAAGAAGTACCTAGAAGGAAAACCATGCTGGAGCAGCGACTTAATAGAGTACATAGCCATATCGTCAAAGAAGCCAGTGCGGGAGCTCTACGCAGAGCTGGCCAGGGCGCTTCAGCACTACTTCTCCGGTGATAGTGAGCCGTTGAAGAACTTCCTCGCTAGGTATGGACTCAGCGAAGAGAACCTCAGTTCTATCCATAAATTGAGGCCTTTTGAGAAAATTCTTGACGATGTTATAGACCGAAGCTTGAGTAGGTTGAGCAGTGATGAAGGTAGGGTTGAGCAGCTGTTCAAGGTTCTGAGTAGCTGTAACGAAATGCTTATAAAGGACATCAAGCAGCTGTAGGTAAGGGTTCTTGCAACCCCGTTCATTGGCAAAACTGATGTGTAAAGAGACGAGGCTCAGAGCAAGGCTGTTGCTCGAGGACGGCACAGCCATAGAGGGGTGTGGTTTCGGTTTCCCAGATACTAGGGTAGGAGAGGTAGTTTTCTCGACAAACATGGTTGGATACACCGAAGCTCTTACAGACCCCAGCTACGCAGGGCAGATACTCTTATGGACGCATCCAATGGTGGGATGCTACGGCGTTCCATCCAAGGATCACAGCATAGCCGGGATACCCAAGAACTATGAATCGGATAGAATCCACGTTGAGGGATTCGTAGTATCAGAGCTCCCCCAGCCAAGTCACTACCTAAGCATCTCATCGTTATCTAGGTGGTTTGAGGAGTCGAAGGTCCCGGGGATGTATAGGGTAGACACGAGGGCCCTCGTCAAGAAGCTCAGGGAGAAAGGGGTGATGATGGGTGTACTATCGGTTTTCCCGGAGAACGATGACGTCAAGTGGGAGGAGCTGAAGAAAGAACTTAAGTCCGCTGAGAGGTATGAGGAGATAAACTTTGCATACGCAGTATCGCCGAAGAAAATAGTTTCCCACGAACCTGAATCCGAGCCTATCGCAACCGTAGCTGTTCTAGACTGCGGCGTTAAGTATGGTATATTGAGATGGCTACTGAGACTAGGGTTCAAAGTGATAAGATTTCCCTGCTGGTCAAAACCCGGCGAAATCCTCGATGCGGCAGACGGCATAGTTATTAGCAACGGTCCTGGGAACCCAGCTGTACTAAGAGAAGCGATAGAAACTGTTAGAAACATTGTGTACTCAGGCAAGCCCGTGCTCGGTATATGCCTAGGAGCACAGCTCATAGCCCTCTCGCTCGGAGCCAGCGTCTACAAGCTTAAGTATGGACACAGGGGTCCAAACAAAGGAGTTGTGGATGTTTTAACGAAGAGAAGCTACATAACCACGCAGAATCATGGATTTGCCGTTAGTGAGGACAGTCTTGCTGAACTGAACCTAACCCTGTGGTTTAGGAACATAGATGATAAATCCGTTGAAGGTTTTATGCATTCAAAACTCCCTGTCGTAGCAGTTCAATTTCATCCGGAAGGCGGCCCCGGTTCCTACGACACGGCATGGGTTTTTGAAACCTTCAAGAAAATGGTGTTGAACCATGGAGACTGTTAGGAAAGTCCTGGTGATAGGGTCTGGAGCTATAAAGATCGCTGAAGCGGCCGAGTTCGATTACAGCGGTAATCAAGCGCTGAAGGCGCTGAAAGAAGAAGATATAGAGACCGTGCTGGTTAACCCAAACATAGCGACGATCCAGACAAGCTACCGCTTCGCCGATAAGGTGTACTTAGTGCCTCTGAAGGTTGAGTTCGTTGCCAAGGTTATAGAGAAGGAGAGACCTGACGGCATAATGGTGGGCTTCGGAGGGCAAACCGCTTTAAGCATAGGTGTTAGACTTCACGACCTAGGTGTATTGGAGAGATATGGTGTTAGGGTTCTCGGTACACCTATAGAGGGTATAAAGAGGGCTCTTTCCCGAGAACTGTTTCAGAAAACAGCTAGGGAGTGCGGTCTCCCCATCCCGCCAAGCAGAGCCATCAGGGATGTTGAAGAAGCGCTCCAGGTAGCCGACGAGATAGGCTACCCTGTTATGGTGAGGGTGGGCTTCAATCTGGGCGGAGCTGGAAGTTTTGTTGCTTGGAATAGGCAGCAGCTCAAGAAGAGGATTCTAGCAGCCTTTGTCCAGTCGGAGATAGAGGAGGTGCTTGTAGAGAAGTACCTGCACCACTGGAAGGAGGTAGAGTTCGAGGTTGTTAGAGATGCCTACGATAACGTAGCGGCTGTAGCGTGTATGGAGAACGCCGACCCTATGGGTGTACACACAGGTGAATCGTTGGTCGTCGCTCCTTGTCAGACGCTCACGGACTATGAGTACCAGCTGGCTAGGAGGCTCTCTATAGAGACTGAGAGAGCTATAATGCTTGTAGGTGAAGGCAACGTACAGATAGCGGTGAACCCCAGGAACAGCGACGAGATGTACGTTATAGAGACGAACCCCAGGATGTCGAGGAGTAGCGCGTTGGCAAGCAAAGCTACGGGGTATCCGCTGGCGTACATCGCGGCTAAGCTTGCTCTCGGGTACAGGCTGTACGAGGTTATGAACAAGGTAACAGGCGTAACATCGGCGTGCTTCGAGCCTAGTCTGGACTACGTCGTGATAAAGATTCCTAGATGGGACCTGAGCAAATTCGAAAGCAGCGAGAGGTCCATAGGGACAGAGATGAAGAGTGTCGGGGAGGTTATGGCCATAGGAAGAACTTTCCAAGAAGCACTGCAGAAAGCTATTAGGATGCTGGATATAGGCGAGCCAGGGGTTGTCGGCGGCTCGCTGTACGAAGACGATACCATTTCTCTCAACCACGTCTTCCAGAAGATCAAGAATAGAGAGCCGTACTGGCCTCTGTGGGCGGCCAAAGCATTTAAGTACGGGGTCGATGTCGACACGATCTTCGAGTTGTCAGGCATCGATAGGTACTACCTTAAGCAGATCAAGGAGCTTGTAGGCATGTATGAAGAACTTAAGGAGAAGAACTTCGACGACCCGGAGCTCCCGAACATTATTGCTGAAGCGAAAAGGAAGGGATTCAGCGATGAGCAGATAGCCAAAGCTTTGAAGGTATCGCCAGATGATTTAAGGAGCTACAGAGTTAGGCATGGAGTGAAACCCGTTGTTAAGCAGATAGACACCCTGGCTGCTGAGTGGCCCGCTAAAACGAACTACCTCTACTTAACGTACAACGGATGGGAACACGACATAGACTTCAGCAGCGTCAAGCCTAAGATCGTAGTTCTTGGTGCGGGAGGTTTTAGGATAGGGGTTAGCGTAGAATTTGATTGGAGTGTCGTAGCCTTCTCTGACGAGGCTAGGGCCAAAGGGTACGAAGTCATAGTTGTTAACTTCAATCCTGAAACTGTCTCGACAGATTGGGATCTGAACGAGAAGCTCTACTTCGAGGAGATATCTGTCGAAAGAGTCCTAGATATATACGAGCTGGAGAAGCCCGAAGGTGTCGTAGCTTTTCTCGGAGGTCAGATAGCGAACAACATCGCTTGGGAGCTAGAGAGAAAGGGCGTTGTCCTACTCGGGACCTCCGGCAAGAGTGTGCACACAGCCGAGAACAGGGCCTTGTTCAGCGAGTTGCTAGATAAGCTAGGTATTAAGCAGCCGAAGTGGGTAGCCGCTACGAACATCAAGGAGGTTCTGAGGTTCGTTGAAGAAGTGGGGTTCCCCGTTCTTGTCAGGCCCAGCTACGTACTGAGCGGAACAGCTATGGCAATAGCCAGGAACGAGGATGAACTTCTGCGGATCCTAACGACAGCAGCTAAGATATCTCCGAAGTACCCGGTGGTAGTCTCAAAATTCATAGACAATGCCATAGAGTTCGAGTTCGACGGAGTAGGAGATAGGGATACGGTTGTAGGAGCATTTAATGAGCATATAGAACCTGCAGGTGTTCACAGCGGAGACGCGACGATGGTGTTGCCACCTAGGTACTTACCAAGGGAGACTATCGTTGAGGCGTCAAAGATAGTTCAAACAATAAGCTCAGCCCTGGACATAAAAGGCCCACTCAATATCCAGATGCTGTGCAAGAACGGGGATGTGTATGTGATAGAGCTCAATCTCAGAACCAGCAGGTCTATGCCTTTCACAAGTAAAGTAACGGGGTACAACCTGATGAAGGCAGCAGCGGAGGTAGCTCTAGAGGGTAGACTTAGAAGCGTTGTAGAGAGCGATAGGCTCAACCTTCTGATGCCTAAATGGTATGGCGTTAAATCACCTCAGTTCTCCTGGCCAAGACTCAGAGGAGCATACCCGTTCCTAGGACCTGAGATGAGGAGCGTAGGCGAGGTAGCGGCTGTTTCAAGGGTATACGAAGAAGCTCTCGTGTTGAGCTGGCTGAGCGTACACGGAAACAAGCTTCCGAGCAGAAATGAGAAGATCCTGATATACACACCCCACCCAGAATATGCAGCTGTGCTAAGCGAAGCAGCGAAGATAATGTCCAGCCTAGGTTACGAAGTCGTAACGATAGAGTCTATGGAGGTCAGAAACGCCAAAATTGTTAACGGGGCGCAGATCGAGAAAGAGATCATGGGCAGGTCTATAGGTCTTGTTATGACCACGGGCTACAAACCCGAGAAAGATTACGCTGTAAGGAGGATGGCAGCCGACACGACGATACTGCTGATCCTAGACCATAGACTAGCATGCGAGTTTGCAAAAGCCATTATGTATCTAGAACGTAAAGGAGAGCCGGAGATCAGAGACCTGAAGGAGTACTGGTCAGCGTTGGAGAGCATAATCGAAGTCTACTGAAAAGAGGTTATTCAGATGCGATACCTAGACACACAAATACATCAATACTCTAGGAAGACCTTAATAAAAGTGGCACCCTCAACGTGATAATGATATTGATGGAAAAAAACCGGGTAGCGGGACAGAGAGTTTGGAATTTTAGAAAACTCTTCAACGAGTTGGGCGGTCTGCAAGCGGCGATGTCTCATCAGCTCTCAGCTGCGCCGACGACTCTTCATCCCTACACAGCTAGGGGATGCGAGCTCTTATCTCCCACAATCCCTACTTGTGGCTACTGAACCTCCGGATCAGCTCATCTAGAAGCTCTGTAGGTGCGGGATCCCGCAGGAGCTTCTTCTTAAGCTCTCTAGCTATGCTAGTCACAGTTTCGTAAACTCGTTTAGCGGCAGGGCAATCGCTGGGGATGCTGAGGACGGGTAGCCCTTCTCCATTATAGCGCTTCATATTATCGATCTGCTCGTCTTCCGTAGCGAAGGGGTAGCACAGACATGCGTAAGGTTTGAAGCTGTGTATAGAGCATCTCCAACCTGATTGGAAGGGGCATGGCCGCGGCAGAGCGTAGCCGTTTCCCACTTTGATGAGCTTCTTCTCAACATCATCGCCTAGATTTCTCCTAAGCTCATCTACGTCAAACGGGTAGAGGGGTACCGGGTGACCTTCTCTACAGCATCTGCCACCGCACCTAGAGCAGTCCTGCGCTGTGTCTAGGAGTATATTCATGGAATACTGGTATACGAGGGCGTAGGCCGTGTACTTAGCCACGGGGACACCACTGTTCCAGAGGAAGCTCAGTACCGCGCGTAGGTAGCCGGTGTCACCCGCTAACCCCTTCTTGGTGATCCTGTGAACGTCCTCGTCCATACCCAGTTCCTCACACAGGTACTCTGCCCGGGTTGAGGATGTTGTTGGGGTCTAGAGATTTCTTGAGAAGTTTGAGCAGTTCTAGGTGTCCACGATCGGCGTACTTCTCTAGGTACTTCGACCTAGCTGCACCTATGCCATGCTCGCCCGTTATCGAGCCTCCTAGCTCCACGGCAATACTGTATACCTTTTCGCGAAGCTCATTGTACCTCTCTGCGCTCCACCCCTCGTTCTTCATTATGTGGAGATGCAGATTACCGTCCCCAACATGTCCGTAGGCAGGAATCCACGTCTTGTACTCTTCCTCGAGAGCATCCACACGCTCCATGAACTCGTATATCTTTGACAGCGGGAGAGTTACATCGAGGATGTCCACCATATCCTTCTTGAGCGCTGTGTAGATCTCGCTCCGTATCCTCAAGATCTCGCTCTGTTCATCTCTCCTCGTCGCGAGCACAGGTTCATGCTTAGTATACTTCTCAGCAATACTGTTCACAGTTTCTAGAGCTAGGTACATAGCATCCTCAGAATGCTCAGCAAAGGATATCATTAGATGAGCAAAGCCTTCGTGTGTAGGCCATTGAAGACCTAGGTGCTTCTCCGACCTCTCGATAGCACTGAGCTCAACATACTCCAGCAACATCGGTATGGTGCCGCTCATCATGATGTCGTAAGCCGCCCTTATCGCGCTTAGCCTATCGTCAAAGGGCACGACCATTGTGGCGCTAGCTCGGGGTTTTGGATATAGCCTTAGAAACGCTTTGGTTATTACGCCCAGCAAACCCTCGCATCCGACGAAGAGGTGCATGACGTTGGTGAGCAGATTGTTCTTTATCGTTTTGCCACCGATCCTAGCAACAACGCCCGTCGGCAACACCACCTCGAGGCCCAGCACATAGTTCCTCATAACACCTGTTCTTACCGCCCTAGCACCACCAGCATTCGTGGCTATGAGCCCCCCTACGAAAGCACCTTCGTCACCGGGGTGCGGTGGGAAGAAGAGCCCCGCCTTCTCCGCTTCCTCCGTGAGCTTTGCTAGGGTAACACCTGCCTCGGCTTCCGCAACCATATCCTCTCTATGTATAACGACCCTGTCCATTCTCTCGAGCGAAAGCACTATACCGGGAGCCGTAGGTACAGCGCCTCCTACAAGCCCCGTACCCCCACCGCGGGGGAACACAGGGATCTTCTCCTCGTTGGCCAGCTTGAGTACCCCGGCAACCTCCTCCGTAGAACCTGGCTTCACGACAACTACGTCGCGCATGGGCTGCGGCCTTATGGGCTCGGGCGCTTCGTCGTAGAGGTATCGTTCGATAGCTCTAGGGTCTGTGACAACCCACTCCTTTCCCACGATGGATACCAGCTTCTCGATAACCCTCTTATCCAAGAACTTCTCACCTCCTCCCTTTGATCTTCTTCAGCTCCTCTATAAGTCTAGGCAGGATCTCGTAGAGATCCCCGACCACGAAGAGATCGCAGTACTTCGCTATAGGAGCCGACGGGTCTATGTTCACCGTGATCACCAGCTGCGAATCCTTCATACCCGCTAGGTGCTGCGGTGCCCCTGATATTCCGAAGGCTATGTACACCCGCGGCTTCACGATATTACCGCTGAAACCTACCTGATGCTCCTTAGATATCCATCCAGAATCAACGAGAGGTCTGCTGGCCCCCACCACACCGTTGAGAAGCTTGGCGAGCTCTTCAAGCATCTTCAGATCCTCCTTACTCTTGAATCCGCGGCCTCCCGATACCACAACCTCTGCATCAGCTAGGTTGACCTCCTTCCTACGAACAAGACCCAATAGCTCGAACCCTCTGTACTTGTCCAGCACCTCAGACCCGATCCTTCTCACGATGACCTTGCCTTGCCTCGAGTAGTCCGGGTCCAGAGGCTTGAACACTCTGTACCTCACCGTAGCCATGACGGGCTCGGTCAGGGTCTTGATGTGCGCTATCAGGTTGCCTGTGAACGCGGGCCTAACCTGCACAATGTCGCCGTTCTCATCGACGTATATATCGAGGCAATCAGCCGTAAGACCAGTTCTTATCTTCGCAGCTACTCGAGGCGCGACCGTGCGCCCCCAGGGAGTTGCGCCGAAGAGCACGAGTCTGGGCTTCAACTCCTCGATAACCTCCACAACAACATCTCT
>QMWT01000003.1 GCA_003661775.1 Thermoprotei archaeon | reverse complement strand
AGCTAGGTCAAAGGGGTCGGGCTTAGGCCCCGATGGCGTAGGCCTGCGTGGGTTCAAATCCCACCCCCCGCACCACACCCCTCCATTCTTCGCGCATTCAATTAGCTTCGAGAGCTGCTCCTCGATCAGATCCTCTAGAAGTACATGCACCCGCTCTATAACCTTGCGGTTGCTCATGCTTCTAGACCTCTTACGTCCAGAGCTCAGGTCGTGGAACTCCTTAACCAAATAGTAATGATCCCTGGCACTTCTTAACTCGATAGAACATGTTTTTCGCCATATCTGTTCCCCCGTTCACACAATTGAGTTTTGAAGGGAGCAGAACATAGCTGGGGAAACGTGGAGGAGTTAAGAATTCTTGGCACTGGGGGGATGTAGACCCAGTCAAGGCTAGGCAGAGTCGTACCTTACCTTCATCTTGATAATAATGCGTTTTCCATAGACTTCGTACTTCATAACGGTGAATTGCTTAAAGTCCTCCAGTTCGCGGCTGTAGTGAAGTTGAAGCATGGACTCCAACTACTCGAACAACGAGACAAATTTCTTCCCGACCTTGGAGCCGAGAACCATGAAGAGCACAACAAGCAGTGGAGAGAGCGGTTCAGCATGTGAGAAGCTCCCGTTTTCTTGACCAGCTCAACGTTCTCGTCAACGATCACAACGCTGAGAACATCACCTTCGTAGCTCTTAACGACCGCCGCTTTTTGACGTTACCTAGGTACTGGGGCAACATTCTTCAGCTTGTTTGCATGACTTCTCAACTCATCAGCGGGGATCCTCTTCGCACGCTGTGGGCATATCATTATATAGTCCTTAGAGAAGGGTTGTTTTCCTATTTTTACAGAGATTCTCTATGCACTCGATACCTAGCTCGCTGATATAGTAGTCCAGGTTCGTCACAAGGTCGTTAAGCTTGGATATAGAAACCACTGCAACTCCATCTACAACAGGTATACCCACATCCTTCAACAACACGATAATAGGTACGAAGCAATTTGGACGGTTTATCTCCCTAAATTGATGTATGAGGCTGTAGCAGCGCTTGGCTAGCACTTCGACCCTATTGCGATGTTTCGCTGCCACGCTACGGATAGCGCTTAAGCTGTGTCTAACCTTCTTCCACGACTTGCACTCGACAACAAGCCCTACACGGTTTGATATGGCAAGTACGTCCACCTCGTAGTGCTTCCCACGTCCACGGATCCTAATGTTGCGGTAAACATTCATGTTATTTGCACTTAGTACTCCTGCTACAAACTCCTCAAACTCGCGCCACTCTATAACGTCGACTAGGTGTAGCGGGTTCAACCCGATCGCCGATAGCATCATTGCGAAGCAGGCTCTATTCTTGATCACAAATCCTCTACCAGTATCTTCAGCACAGCCTTGCTCAGCCGCAGTAGACACTATAGCACTGAGACCTGGAATCAAGTTTAGCGATTGTACTACGAAGCCTTTCTCTAGCTCTTTCTTAAGGAGCTCTACGGAACTGCGCAAGCTATGCCACCTTTCCACTACATAACAGCGATAGAATAGCTTAAACAACATTTGTTATCGAAATCAAACATCGTAGCTCACGCTAGATCTAATTCCGTTGTTAGCATAGGCATGACGATGTTGAGCATTAAGTATTATGTTCTCTGTCCTCAGAACTAGGAGGTTTCAACGTATTCGAGAGTCCTAGCAATAGTACTACTGCTAGGACGTATATGTATGAGGAGATTCTGCGATCCCATAACCTTCGAGTTCACGATATCGATATTATGTGAAAGTGCATTTCCCGAATTAATCCCTTTCTTAGCTTAATGATCTTTGATACGCATAATAGGTGCTAAGTTTTACGCTGAGACCCCCTCCTCTTTTCTTCTATTAGTCTTTTGCATACCTCTACGGTTTTAAATGCATCCTCTGCATATGCATCAGCACCTATGCTCCTTGCAAATTCCTCTGTTACAGGCGCCCCCCCAACAATTATCTTCACTTTGTTTCTTAGACCTTCTCTTTCAAGGGCTTCAACAACGTTTTTTATGTTCATCATGGTTGTTGTTAAAAGCGCTGATATTCCTAGTATATCCGGTTGATACTCTTCAACAGCTTTGACAAACTTCTCCGGAGGCACGTCAACACCTAGATCAATAACTTCAAAATTGTTTGCTTCTAGAACTGCTGCGACAAGGTTTTTCCCTATATCATGTATATCACCATAGACAGTTCCTATAATAACTCTCCCTATAGGTTTCAATCCTTTATTAGATTGGGACAGCCTCGGCTTAAGCATGTTCATAACCTCTTTAAATATCTCTGCAGCCACTACGACTTCTGCGATGAAGTACTCTTCTCTTTCAAATCTTTCACCAACGATCTTCATACCTTCTGTAAGACCTTTCATTATTATATCTACAACATCTACTCCTTGGTTCAGGGCTTCCTCTACATACCTTAGGGTGTTCTCCAAATCTAAGTCAGCTAAACTATCCCTTACCTTTTCAAGAATGTCATCACTCATAGAGATTTCACCCTACGAAGCGTTCCTTGTTTGTAGGCACGCAATGCTTTCGCGGAGTAGCGGCGCCGACAACATATGTATACTTGATAAATATTAAGTCCTTGTATGTGGCGGGGTCTCCCTACAAAATGCCTATCAAGGTAGAGATATCTCAGTTATAGGACCTGTGATTACTTTAAAATGCTGTTCCTACGCCTCTATTCAACTGTGACCCATTATCATAATTCCTTCTCGAGCTTTCAAGTTCAATATCTTGTAGTTCAATGTAAACCCTAGCATAAGTAAACCCAATATCACTATGAAGAACTTTGTTCCTATAGGCATCCCAAGCTCAATGTCGTTTCAAAATAACGTCTTCAGTTTGTGCATAAGGTGTCTGCTTACCTTCGTAGACAACCATAACCTCATTATATTCATACTCAACAAATGCTTGTATTGCTTTGTCTTTCCTCCTATACTGGATTTTAACCGATGAATCAGGGTATTATGTACACATAAACCTAAAGTATAGCCCCGTCAGCCATCGCTAAAGCCACCTTCTACTCTTTGTAACTATCAGAAATCTTCTTGATAATACATTTTCCCGAGGTACGGATATCTGTAAAGTGGTATCCTGACACCATAACGATTTAGCTTCTTAATCTTGTTTACATATCAACACTATTTTGTCAAACATTATGAGTTAAATCTCTAGAATTATGATGTTCTATTGAATTCATTGGTCTAAACCAACATCGGGACAATGCATAGGTGAAGGTATGACACTAAGATACTATACGAATACATTGAATGGGTTACATAAGAATAGGACTTCAAAATATTAGGATGGTTCTATTCCTAGACAATATCTGTAACAAGCTTGAGCAAGATACTCAATATTCTCTAGAGGTGTTGGCGGATGCACCTCTATGTGTATCATAAGCCCTCCGTCCTCTATGTTCAACGTGTTGACAACATTCTGTATATGTTTGTAGATCTCATCTTTTGACCCATAAGGGATGAGCTTTTGTCTATCGATATCTAGGTCTACACATACCTTACCTTTGAGTTTAGTTGAAATATTATCTATTCCATTAAGATCTTGAATATTGAGTATGTCAATTCCCGCTTCAAGAATTACATCAAATAGAGGCACGATCAAACCGTCGCTATGGAAGTAGACTAAGGAACCCATAGATTTCACTTCTTCAAAGAATTTCTTGTAATAAGGTAGGAAATACTTCCTTAGGTATTCAGGTCTTATAAATGGACTCTTCTGAGTGCCTAAATCCTCTAGAAATGTAACAACGTCTATTCCTTTGCTATACCTTTTAGCTATCTTCAACAACCCGTATTGATATTCTGCAATCTTGTTCAACGCTATTAAAAATCTTTTGTCACCTCTACGAATAGCCATCATCAGCTTGTTTATAGGTATCACGTCCATAAGTTTTTGAAATAGGAAGTGATGTAAACTAAAAACAACTAATCTTCCTTGCTCTCTCAACTTGTCGAAATAATCAAAGAGTTCTTCCCATGATAACATGGGTTTGGGGTCTGCATATCCTAGGGGATAGCCTTCTTCTGGATCTGGTAAAGTCCAAGTGTATACCTTGTCCAGATCATCTAATGGATATTGATGAGGATGAGGGCCAAGACCTGCTATTCTGTATCTCCACACAGTTCCAAAAACATCTTTCACAAGTCTTTCTTCATGATCTTCATACAGATTTTTAGGTATGTTATCTAGCTTTATTTCGTTTGGATCATAATCTGGGAATGCCAGAGGGTAACGCTTAATTATTTCGATAAGTTTCTCTTGATGCAAATAAAACATTGCTCTAGTCAACACAATCCTACAAGGAATAAAACTTGGTTTTAAGAACTTAGCAGCCTTAATTAAATTCTCTCTATACATACGTCGAAAAGTTCTTAAGTCAAGATCATTTCTAGTCAATATCATGATGCTACACCTGTCTCTGCAAAGGAAATGCTTATTTTAGGATTATTTATAAACTTTATTTACACCACGTTCATTGGTTGACTATTTGCATTTAGGTTAAGACATTCAAGAAATTCCTATTCACAATAGTTGATTTGGAGGTGCTTGTGGCGCCGCGGCCGGGATTTGAACCCGGGTCACGGGCTCGACAGGCCCGCATACTAGGCCGGGCTATACTACCGCGGCGCTACCAGTCTCAGCACTTCTGAGCGGGGATAAAAAAGTGTTGTAGTTTTTGTGGAAGCGATATGAAAAGTTTTGAACAACGCTCTCCGACATCAAAATTTGAACTAGATGTGCTACCATCTAAGGTTGTCGTCTTAAGGCACTGCGTTCGCGATGATGTTTCTGGAAGGTATTTGAAGACGACTTCATCTTTAAGACTCTAAGCATTGACTGTAATTCGTTGTAAAACTCCGAAATGCTTCTTGGATCAAGCTCCCTCTTCAGGTATAGTTCCCATAGCCTATCCCAACAGTTGAGAATCGTTGAGGAACCATCGAATATATCCACTAAGCGCTCAACAGCGTCGTCGAGAAGTTCTATGTTCCACCCGCCACGCTTCTTCGCGATATCCGCCTCAGGTAGGTTGAGAGCCGCTGCCAGATTCTCAACAAGTGCTGAGAGCAGCTGATATAAAGACTCGAGGCACTGTCTCGAAGTTTCCTTAGTGAGTTCGCTGCATCTGCTATGCTTGTTGAGGGCGGTCTCTATAGACGTGATAATGTTGCCTAGCTCCATTTAATCCCCAGCATTTTAGCCTCAAGAGCATTTTTATCTGGCTTTGCAGTAATGGGTTCTGTGAGGTGATAATGAGATGAGTATAACGTACGCTGAGTTAGGTCAGTTGAAGAGCGGAAGCTATGTAGTTATAGATGGAGAACCTTGTAGAGTAGTGGAAGTATCGCGAGCAAAGACGGGGAAACATGGTAGCGCTAAAGTACATTTAACAGCGATATGTCTTTTCAGTGGTGCCAGGAAAACCCTTGTGGGACCAGTAGGTCAGCGTGTGGAAGTGCCGATGATCGAAAAGAGAACTGGACAGGTAACCGCGCTGATAGGAGATCAAGTTCAGATAATGGATCTCGAGACTTTCGAAACGTTTGAAGTCGATAAGCCGAACGATCCTGCAGTGGCTAATAAACTAGGTCCTGGTAAGGAGGTCGAGTATTGGGTAGTGATGGACAGGCGGATGATCGTCAGGGTTAAGGAGTAGCGCTATGAGGTTCTTGTCGGAGCTAAAAGGAGCAATTCTCAGTTTTATCAAAGGTAAGGAACCTTACGAGGTTGCGGTAGAGAACTTTGTCAAAGAGTTGCAGAAGGCGCTGCTCAGAGCAGATGTCAACGTAAAACTTGTTTTCAGTTTAACTCGCAGCATAAAGGAGCGAGCTTTAAAGGAGTCTCCGCCTCCCTACGTATCGCGACGCGAATGGTTCATAAAGATAGTCTATGAGGAACTCTCTAAACTTTTTGGAGGAGATAAGACCCCGAACATATTTCCGCCGAAGACTCCATGGGTGATACTGCTTGTAGGAGTTCAGGGTTCAGGGAAGACAACATCAGCAGCTAAAATAGCGTATTTGTATAAGAAGTACGGTTATCGTCCTTGTCTCGCGACGGTAGACACCTATAGACCGGCTGCATACGAGCAGTTGCAGCAGTTAGCCAACGCGATCGATGTGCCCTTCTGCGGTGATCCTAATTGTAAGAACCCCGTCGATATAGCCAATAAGTGCCTGGAGAAGTTTAGAAAACTAGGATGTTCAATAATAATAATAGATACTGCAGGTAGACACGGTTATGGAAATGAGCAAGCTCTTCTCGAGGAGATGAAAGCACTAGCGGACTCGATAAAACCCGATGAAGTTGTTATGGTGATCGATGCTGCCATGGGTCAGAAGGCGTACGATCTGGCCAAGAGATTTCACGATTACACCCCCATAGGGAGCATAGTAGTGACAAAGCTTGACGGTAGTGCGAGAGGAGGGGGAGCTCTATCGGCGGTTGCAGCTACAGGTGCAACGATAAAATTTGTAGGTACTGGAGAAAAAATACCTGAAATAGAGGTGTTTAACCCAAGGAAATTCGTTGCACGCCTTCTTGGACTAGGAGACTTGGAATCCTTAATAGAGAAACTGAAATCTCTAGATATAGGAAGAGCAGTAGAAAAGAGAATGTCGCATGCAATCGCAAGCGGAAAATTCACGTTGAGGGATCTATATGCGCAGATCATAGCGCTGAGAAAACTTGGGCCCCTTAGAAAGATTCTGCAGATGATCCCTGGACTCTCGCTATTACCTATATCAGACGACCAGTTGAAGTTGAGCGAGGAAAAACTTAGAAGATGGATAGCAATAATGGACTCTATGACTATGGAGGAGCTCGATAAACCTTCAATAATTGACAGAAGGCGGATGGAGAGAATAGCAAGGGGATCGGGGACAAGTATTGACGAAGTACGAGAACTATTGAAATACTATCAAATGATGCAGAGAATGTTGAAGCAAGTTAGGAGAAGACGCAAAGTAAGGATTCCCGGTCTTGACTTCCTCAAACTAACTTAGCGTTTCCGAAACAGTACCTTCAAGAAATATTGAACGATCGTAGGTGCGGAGCGTTGAACACGATTCTACACAAAACTATCAAGATTCTAAGCAGGTATCCTCTCTGTGATCGTTGTTTAGGTCGTTTATTTGCGGAACTTGGAAGAGGACTAGACAACAGTGAGCGAGGACGATCTCTGAAGATAGTTGCCTTGATGCATCTACACGATTTGATGAGGAAAGGCGAACTCTCTATAGACGACATGAGCAGTATATGTGGAAACATGGGCCCTGAATATGAGCCCTTATGCAGTGCCCTTGGTATTAAAGATGTTAGCTACAATAAGTGTCATATCTGCGGAGGTAACCTTGAGGAACTTATACATAGGTACAGCAAGGAAGTTGCCGAACTAGTTCTAAGGGAGAAAGTACGTAGATTCTTGATCGGCGTAAAATCGTTAAAAGAGATCTCAAAAAGAGAACGTGAAATAGCAGAAGAATTCGGAATCGATACGTGGGAGTCTGTGAAGAGTGAGCTGAAGAGAGTCATAGGTAAGCACGTTCGTGATGTGACGGGGGCACAACCCGACTTTGAAGAACCGGAAGCAATATTCATAATAGACGTTGACAAAGGGATTACTGTTGAGAGACCTTCTATCCTTATCCTAGCAGATTACATAAAACTTGGTAGGGGAATTTCACAGATGCCGTGGGTAACAAAGGAGGGAGGTAGGAAGTATCCTCTTTCTGTTTATGACGCATGCTCTAAACTAGCTTCGGTATACAACGGTTCGGATATCGTTATCCATGCCGCGGGAAGAGAAGACGTGGATGTACGTATGCTTGGAACAGGAAGATCTCTTGTAATAGAGATTAGGCAGCCTAGACGTAGAGACGTAGATCTAAAATTGGTAGAGCATGTACTTAACGAGTACACTAAATGGCTAAGGTTCAAAGTGTATACATATGTTAGGAGGGAGATAGTGAGAAGAATTAAGGAGTCAGGGAGAACTAGTTACAAGATCTATCGTGCACTTGTGGTTGTCAGTAAAAGGATAGAGATGGACGACATGGAAAGATTAGAGAAGTTCTTTCATAATAGAGAAATCGTGCAGCGAACGCCAAGAAGAATTCTCAGAAGAAAGAAGGACGTTGTGAGAATAAGAAAGGTTTTCGAAGTTAAAACTAGAAAGCTTTCTGAGCACGTATTTGTGGCGTTGATAAGATGCGAAGGTGGATTGTATGTAAAGGAGCTTGTCGATGGTGATGGAGGAAGAACTGCACCTAGCTTTGCTGAAGTGCTAGGCTCTCCGAGCTATTGTGCTGAACTTGATGTACTCTACGTTCATAAACAGATATAGACTAGTCTTAAAAAGCTTAAGAGTGTGCTGCATAGCAGATGTGTGCTGTAAGGTGTAAACCTTGGTAAAGCCACCACACGGGTTTAGACATCGTACAAGGAAGCTATTAAGAAAGCACGTACGTGAGCGAGGAGCGGTTCCACCTCTGAGTAGAATTATGATTGAGTACAAGGAAGGCGATAGAGTTTATATAGTTACGGATCCTGCTGTGCATAAAGCTATGCCTCATCGGAGGTATCACGGAAAGGTAGGTGTAGTTGTTGGTAGGAGAGGCAGAGCCTACATAGTGCATGTGAAGTTAGGGAGGAAGATCAAGACGCTCTTCTTGCTGCCCGAGCATATGAGACCGGCGTTTCCTCTCGAGGAAAGGATAGCAAACATGACTAAGAAGTACCTAGAACTCATAGAGAGATCCAAGGAGAGTCGCAAGATTATGATGAAGGTTCTCAACGAGATTAAGAAAATCCAAACCACCGGTTAAGGGAGCAACGAGTTGCCTTACGAGATCTTAAACTATGTAGAGCTCTCCATACCGCAAGTAAAGAAGTTGTTGGAGGCAGAGATAAAGAAGGGAGACAAGGTCTCTGAACTTATACAAGTAGTATATGAGTATGCTAAAGAGCTTTCCCACTGTCCTGAAGACTCTGCAGAGAAAATAATGGATGAACTCGTCAATATGGGGTTTAAGAGAATAACAGCTGCAATGATCATAAATATTAGACCTAGGATTGTAGACGAGCTCAGACCATTGTTAGTGTTTGAATCAGAAATACCTGAGGAGGAGGTTCTTAACAAAGTGTTGGAATTACTCGATAAATACTGTCCGCTCGAAAAGTAGCCCATATGTATTTATTAAAAAACAGTAATCTACAATTCCGTGGGGGTTTCTAAATTAGGAGATAGGGGTTGCATGCTAGTGAGGCCCAGAGGGCAGAGCCGAAGGCATAGGCATGTTCGTGTAAGGGACGAGTTTGCAATAGTTTTAGATTATATGCCCTTCGGCAACCCGTACGACCGCCATGTTCAACATCGTTCACGTCCGGTGGCGCAGGCATTAGGTACGAAATTCTTCGCACTCGTGGAGATACTTCCACTCAAGAATATGCCTCTGAACATAGGTGAGAGGGTTCCTATAGCTCCTCAGCCAGAACTGCCGGGGCATCCGGTAGCGGATAGGTTAAGCTATAATGAACTATCGTCTGTAGCCAAGACCAATTTAGCGAAGTTTTTGAGAGACATAGTTATTGAGAAAGAGAAGGTGTTTGTTGAGTTTTTCAACGTCGCGAAACCCATAAACATAAGGCTTCATAGTCTTGAGCTTCTTCCTGGAATTGGTAAGAAGACATTGAAGATAATATTGGAAGAACGTAAAAAGAAATCATTTGAGTCTTTTGAGGAAATTCAGGCGAGAACTAGAATTAATGACCCGGTGAAACTTATTGTCGATAGGATAATACTTGAACTGCAGGGTCAAGAGAAATACTATATTTTCGTTGAACCTTATCCTGATAGTCCGGGGTTCGTAAAACTAAATTATCTTGACTACCTGTATAAGTTAACGAACTATGACAAGCCTTGGTAGTCCACCCATCAATTCAAAGAAAGAGCTTGTTCTCTGGACAAAGAGAGCTCTAGAGTATCTTGGAGTAAGACCTAGCAAAAAACTCGGTCAATCGTTTTCTGTGGATCCAAATATGTTAAAGACAATAGCTGATGTATGTTGTAAAGAGGGCGAATTCGTAGTTGAAATAGGGTCAGGGCTAGGTGCTCTCACCAGAGCCTTGCTGTTAAAAGGTGTCGAGGTTCTTGGTATTGAAATGGACGAGAGGTTAGCGCGCTTCGCACACAGAGTACTTAGTAATGATAGCAGGGTGCACATAGTTGTGGCTGATGCTAGGAAGTTCTTGAAACATGTGCAAAGCAGCGTAGTAGGCAACGTGCCTTACTGCATTACGTCAGACCTCATAATAGCCATCTCTAAGAGTAGTAGTCCGCGAGCATGCATAACTGTTCAGCTTGAGGTGGCGCATCGTCTAGTTGCAAGACCAGGAACAAAGAATTATGGTAGGCTCACAATAATAACAGACTACTTATTCAAAAAGAAGCTCGTAAAGACATTTCCACCTGCATCTTTTTACCCAGTACCAGAGGTTTCCTCGGCGCTCGTGTTTATGGAGAGAGTAAGGGAGTTCGACAGAACAGCTGCGATGTTAGAGAATATCACTAAATGTCTTTTCACCTCTAGGAGGAAAAAGGTTAGAAAGGTACTAGCTAGGTGTGTAGGTAATTGCAACGGGATACCGGTAGAAATACTGGAGAAAAGAGTGTACGAGCTCGGTCTAAACGACTTGCTCTTGATCGTTCGTACGTGCCTTTGACAAAAAATGTTAGCAGAGTGCCCGACTACTACCACGGTACTGAATTAATTATTGTAGGAGATACGTACGAGCCTGCAGAGGATAGCTACGCGATTCTCGAAGTAGTCCACAACTTAAGTCTTCCGGCATCGAAGGATAAACCTAGGATGTGCGCAGATATAGGTTGCGGTTCCGGTATACTGACATTAGAGCTCTGTTTCCTATGTAAAGAGGTTATAGCTATTGATCTGTCACCCGATGCGGTTGCATCAACTTCTATCAACATGAAGAATAGTGTTGGTAAACACAAGTGTTTATGGCATGTAGTTCAAGGAGATGGTGTGGCTAGCTTAAGGCGGGAAGAGTTATTCGAAGTTGTATTGTTTAATCCTCCTTATCTTCCAGTTCGAGATGCTGGTTGGGCAGGAATAGCTTGGAGCGGAGGTTACGAAGGAATAGAAGTATTTCTTAGGATTTCAAGAGATGTCTATAATGTTTTGGACTACGGAGGGAAATACGTATTCCTGCTGAGTTCCCTCGGAAACGTGAGTAGAGCTATCACTGAGTTAAGAAACATGGGATACGATGTAGTTATGAGATCAGTGCAGAAGTTCTTTTTCGAGGAACTATACGTTTACGAGGCGAGTAAAGTTGCTTAGAGTTGTGCTAGTTGAGCCTGAAGGCGAGATAAACCTAGGCTTTATACTGAGGCTATGTCGTAACTTCGCCGTTAGAGAACTTTACCTAGTTAATCCGCGCATCGATCCTTTCTCCGAAGAAGTTAGAAGGTTCGCTGCCCGTGGAGCAGAGTTTATCGATCGTAAGCGTGTGATCGTTGTAGGGAGCTTGAGTGAAGCACTGCGTGGTGTCGAGGTTTCTGGGTGTACTACAGCCTTAGTGAGTAGCGGTGGTGATGTGCTCAGGCATGCACTGTCCATAGAGGAATTTGTTGATATTGTTAAGAATAGAGAGAAAGTGGCGCTGGTGTTTGGGAGGGAGAGTGTCGGTTTAACACGTGAAGAACTGTCCACGTGTACTTACACCGTTCACATACCCGCTAACCCCGAGTACCCCACGCTGAACCTAAGCCACGCTGTAGCTATAGCATTATATGTGTTCTATAAGCATACTGCGTATCGATCAAGTTCTATGCTCAAAGTATCTAGAGCTAGTGAAGCTGAGCTCGGTATACTCGAAAAGTATATAGTAAGCGCATCGGAGTATGCAGGTTCTGATGATAGACAGAAGGAACAGATGAAGTTAGTGTTACGCAGACTTGTGAACTGTTATCCGCTCTCCAAGGCTGAGGTCGGGGTCCTAACACTATTCTTTAGAAGAGCTGCCGTAGCTCTTCGAGAATTCCGGCATTTGGTTAAGGAAAGTGACTTGTAGGAGCAGCGAGCAAAGCTTTAAAGTACGGTAATGAATTCAGAGTCGCTGGGGTATACGTTATGCCTCTAAGGCCTGCCAGATGCTATACACATCAAGAGAAGCCCCCATACACAAGGAAGGAATACATACACGGCGTGCCACCTCCAAAGATAGTTAAGTACGTTATGGGTAATCCACACATAGACGCAGATACCGTTGTAGTTTTAATGGCATTAGAGAAAGCTGCTGTAAGGCACAATGCGCTCGAAGCTGCGCGACTCATGGCATCTAAATATCTTAGCACAACCATTGGCGACCAGAACTTCATGCTCATAATAAGAACATATCCGCACCATGTGATACGCGAGCATAAGATGATGGCATTTGCCGGTGCAGACCGACTACAGGAGGGTATGCGCCTAGCTTTTGGTAAGCCCGTAGGGACAGCAGCACGTGTAGATATGGGTACAGAGATCATAGAAGTACGCGTCAAGTCTAACAACATAGAACATGCTAAAGAGGCTCTACGCAGAGCAGCATCAAAACTTCCTGTAAAAACTAGGATTGTCATTAAGAAGCTTGCCAAGGCAAGTTGATGATATGGTTCGTACAGATAAAGGAGTTGCAGAGTTTTGCAAAAATTATGAGTTCCGAACTGACTATATATGTGAAGTGGTTAAGAGAAGGCAGTGCAGAAAGATTCTAATACAGCTTCCTGAAGGTTTTTTAAGATGTATTCCCTTCCTGTACAAAGAGCTTAGCAGATGCGTAGAGAGTGTAGAGATTCTCTTTTCATTGAATCCCTCACACGGTTCTTGTCTATTGGACGAGCTAGGTTCTAGAATTTCTGGCTCGGATTTATTGGTCCACATAGGGCATGTAGAGTATCCAAACTATACTCCTGCAATACCAGTCTTGTTTATACCTGCTGAATACACGGGGGTCCACAATCTTAGGTTTGAGAGAATTGTAGACTATATCAGAACTAAGAATGTGCAGAGCGTGTTAGTGTTAACTACATCTCAGCATGCAGAGCTTTCTCGATGGCTAGTCGAATTTCTAAACACCAAGGGATTTAGAGCGGAGTACGGGGGCATCGTAACGGGCTGTCTTGTTCCTAAGATACCTAAGGATATAGATATTACCCTTGTGGTAGCAGGTGGGAGATTTCATGCAATAGGGGTAGCGTTAAGAAACCTAGACAGAGCTTCTACAATTGTAATGGTTGACCCCTATACTGGTGCTATTAGAGATGTACAAGAAGATGTTAAGAAGATCTTGAGGATTAGGTACTGGAAGATTGCGTATAGTCGTGAGGCAAAGACTTGGGTAGTGATAGATGGCGTATATGGACAGCATAGACCAAGTATTGTCGATAAGATATGTCAATTAATTAGGCAACGTGGTGGTACGTGTATAAAAACTATAGCATTGTACTTAGACCAGCATGTGCTCGAGAACTTAGATTCCGAAGATGTAGATGTGTTTGTTGTGGCATCATGTCCACGCATACCTATAGACGACCTTTACGAATTTAGGAAGCCTGTATTAACTCCCGGAGAGGCTTACATGGTTCTTACTGGTGAAGAGAGGTATGTGTATCCTTGGTAGGTATTAAGAGCAGGCGCGAGCTTGCGCTGTTATTGAGTAGAGCTCCAAGTTTTCCTAGAGCTGTTCGTGAACTTGAACAGTATGTGACTGACGGTGATACAGCCAGCGAAATTCTGTGGGAAGCATACATGAGAGGTGATATAGAGGGTAAAGTGGTAGCGGATCTAGGTTGTGGCACCGGCGTACTTGCGATAGGAAGCTTGCTCCTAGGAGCATCAGATGTTCTGTGTATAGATATAGATACCGAAGCTGTAAGGCTCGCCGATGAATGGGCGAGAAGACTGAGATTAAGCGAAAGACTGCACAGTCTTACAGCCGTGATCCCTAATATTTCATTAAGAGGTGTCGACACAGTTATCATGAACCCTCCCTTTGGCATACATAGACGAGGAGCTGATATGCTATTTTTAAAGTGTGCGTACTCCTTTGCACCACAAGCTATTTACACTATGCACATGGCCAATTACGGGACGAGGAAGCTTATTATGGATACTGCGTTGAGGAAGGGGTACAGGGCTTTGATTCTCAATACCAGAAACATTTTGATACCTCAACTGTTTGAAAGCCATAAACGTAGAGTATATAGGGTCTCTATAGACCTGTACTTTATCAGAAAATCAGGTAGGTGAACCGGTTGAGTGAAGAGATGAAGCTGGTACTTCCGCGTGATAATCTTTGTGTCGAGGAAGAATTCATGGCCTCAACGGGTACGTATGTAGAGGACGGGAATATCTACTCAGCTGTGGTCGGAAGAGTCGTCTACGATATGAACTTAAGAAGGGTGTACGTAGTTCCAAGCAAAAAGGTATCGATACCCAGTGTAGGTGATGTTGTAATAGGACAAGTAAGCGGTGGTAGGGACGATATCGTTTTCGTAAAGATTCTGGCGCTAAATCTAGCAATGCCCTTCAAAACTGCGTTCACTGGTCTCCTACATATATCCCAAGTAAGTGAGCATAGAGTAAATAGCATATTTGAAGTGCTGAGAGTAGGTGATCTAGTAAAAGCTAAGGTGCTTAGCTCCAAGCCTCCATTCTTGCTAAGCATTAAAGAGCCACGGCTAGGTGTGATCCTAGCCTATTGTTCAAAATGTGGCGCACCACTTGTGAAGGATAACGATAAGTTGAGATGCCCTGAATGCTGTAATCAAGAAAATAGAAGAGTTTCGCTGGACTACCTGATAACACGGCATTATAAAAGGACTCGTTGATAAAGAAGATAAAAACTTGAGTAAGTAATTGAATAAGGAGAGAAGATGACGCGCGGTTACGCTGAGAGGTTATTTGTTATCGACTGCGGCGATCCGAGGACATGCTCTGAACTCATGGATAGACTCAGCGAGGAGGTATCGATGAGGGCAGACGTGTTTGGCTTCATAAGAGGCGGCAAGATCTACCTCAGGGTTGTAGGGTTTGAGCCTGATGTTGTTAGAACGGTCTTGAGAATACGTGAAGCAGTTAAACTCATTAGAAGACGTAGTGAAAGTGCCAGAAGCGGTATTCTTGTCGAAGAACTGAGCAGGCTTGTAAAGGGGCCCGTAGTACCTGAGGTGGTCGTAGAGCTACTTAAGCTCAACGGCATCAAGGCAGAACTTCGTGGAAATATTATTTACGCTGATATGTCTGTTACGGAATTAGCTGAAGTTGCCAAGATGGTAAGTGAAGCGCTTACTCGACTGGAGAGAATAGATGTCCCAGCTAATGTAAAGAAGGTATTAATTATGGTTGGCGCTATTACTGGACAGAGACCGCCATCTCTTCTTAGGAGATTAGAAGAGCTAGGACTTTTAGGAGATTCCGGAGAGTTAATTGTTCCATGGACTGAAGCTGCACGGAGGCTTATCGAGGATCAGGGATTTGATGTTTCAGCGGAACATTAATAGACTGTCTCAACGACAACCTGCAGGGAGGAACCTTGGCTCCAAAGGTTGAGCTGAAGAAGTATACAAAGAATGAGATACGTTTCGTAATTTATGATGAAGATAAGCATTCGTTGCCTAATTTAATAGCGAAATTAGCAATGCGCGAGCCAGGAGTTAAGTATGCAGCATACATAATCGATCACCCTCTGGTTTCACCCCCTGAAGTTGTGATACTTACTGATGGGAATGTGGATGCCCTGGAGGTACTCATGAAGGTTCTAAATAAGGCTAAGAACCTTAGCGAGAAATTGCGCACTGAAATAGAGAAGGTGTTAGGAGGCTCGGATGAAGCGTGAATCTAGGATTCTCATAATTACTCATCCTGATAAATGTTGTCCCTGCATGGCCCTAGTGGTGAGAGGCAGTCGAGGGTTAGATAAGATAGTACTTCACAGCTCCTCTAGAGAACTAGTGCAAGAACTTCTTAGCGATAGCATACTCGGCGAGGTAAGCTACATATACATAGATGTTGGTGTAGATAGTGAGCTTTTGAAGAAACTTTATGAGGTAAAGAGATTCAAGACCTTGCAAGGGTCGAGGGGTATGAGCATTGTATCCAGGTGGCTTGATTTTGCCCGACATGTTTGCTATGCATTATGTAGGCATAGCTTAAAAGCGGGTTACACGCAGTTTCTTTCTGGCTATTCGGGGTGTTAATGATGTACTTTTGTCCTAGATGTGGAGGGATGATGTTACCTAGAAGAAGTGGAGGAAAGAGCGTGCTAGTATGTACTAAATGCGGCTATATACTAAACTCTACACCAAGCTCTTTAGTTCTCAGCCAGAGAATCGAACATAGTGAGAAAGAGAAGACGATAGTGTTAGAAGGCAAGATGCCCGAAGCAGCACCTAAGCTTAAAGGTGTTGTCAGATGTCCTAAGTGTGGATATGACGAAGTCTACTATTGGGAAATGCAGACACGTGCAGCTGATGAACCTACAACAAGATTCTTCAAGTGCGTGAAATGCGGATATGTGTGGAGAGAGTATGAGTAAAGACCCCAGTATGTTGCGATGATCGAGGTTTTAAGAGCTGAATAACTGTGTGATGAGGAAACCACGCGGTGAGCATAACCACCTACTTCTCTTCTTTGAGTCTAGCAAGCTCTTCTCTTACCAGCTTGGCTGTTATGCTTGGGTCAGCACGTCCCCGAGTTTGTTTCATGACCATACCGATTAGGTAGTTTATAGCTCGTGGGTTGGTGAGAGCGTCAAGCGCAGCTTTTCTATTTTTATGTATAATTTCCCTTACTATGTTCCTCAGATACTCCTCATCTGCGATCCTAGTTAACCTTTTCTTCTTTATGTAATCCTCCGGATCTACACCTTTACTTATAATTTCAGGGAGTATCTCCTTAACGATCTTTATGCTAATAACCCCTTGGTCTAGGAGTCTAAGCAACTTAGCTAGTACCTGAGGTGTAGCTTTGACATCACGTGGAGTTAGCCTAAATTCGTTGACCCACCTCATGAAATCCGTAATCAAGAGATCAGCAATTCTCTTGTAGTTACTGTAAAGCTTAGCCACGCTCTCAAAGAGGTCAGCCAACCACTTTTCCATAACTAAGACTGTAGCCCGGTATTCATCGAGACCATACTGCTTCATAAAGCGTTTTATTCTATGATCGGGTAACTCAGGCATTCTCTCCATTACTTGTTTTACAAGCTCATCGCTGATCGTTATCGGAGGTAGGTCTGGGTCAGGGAAGTATCTATAATCTTCCTCGGTTTCCTTCACTCTTAAACTGACTGTTATCCTCTTACTAGAATCCCAGTGGCGAGTCTCCCGTTTAACAACGCCACCTTTAGCTACTATGCTCCGCTGTCTTAGGATCTCATAAGATAAGGCTCTTTCAACATCTTTTATAGAGCCTATGTTCTTGACCTCTACTCTTCCTCCACCCCCGATCGATATATTAGCATCCACTCGGAAAGCGCCTTCAAGGCTTATGTCTGTTATCCCTAGGTGTTCAAGAATACTCACGAGCTTTGTAAGAAAAGCTCGGGCTTCTTGCGGTGTATGTATATCAGGCTCAGTGACGATCTCCAGTAGCGCTATTCCCGAACGGTTGTAGTCTACAAGACTGTATCTGCTAGTAGCAATATCACCCGTAGGGTACGTAAGTCTGCCAGGATCCTCCTCTATATTTATCCTCCTTATTCTCACGACTTTGTTCTTTCCATTTACACGTATCTGCAGATATCCGTCTCGGCAGAGGGGGGTCGAGCCTATTCCATCGTATTGCGATATCTGATAATTCTTAGGTAGGTCAGGATAGAAGTAATGCTTACGTACGAACACTACTTTGTTGCTTAATTTGCAGTTCAGTGCGAGGGCGACCATTATCGCATACTCAATAGCTTTTCTGTTAACAACAGGGAGGACCCCGGGTAGCCCTAGACATACGGGGCAGATGTTGGTGTTAGGAGGCTTACCTCGGTAATCCGTAGGGCACGAACAGAATAGTTTTGATTTAAGTGCGGTTAGCTGTACGTGAATCTCGAGACCTATCTTAACACCAGATTCCGCCACTCTATTTCACCTCATAACGGAGGTTTTAGGTCATGAAGCTTTGTAATTTCTTCAATGAGAGATGCGGCGTACAAGAGCGTTGTTTCGGAAAGAGGCTTCCCCATGAACTGCACAGCCACTGGTAGCGCGTTTGCAAATCCCGCTGGAACACTTACAGCAGGTGAACCTATCATGTTGGCTAGCACAGTGTCTATATCCATGCTGTAAAGCTTTATAGGGTCTGTTATAGCCTCGCCGAGCCTCGGAGGTTTTATAGGCATGGTAGGCAAGGCGATTACATCGAACTTCGTAAACAGTTTGTCAAATTCAACCTTTAGTATCCTTCGAACTTTTAACGCGCGTATGTAGTACTGCTCTTGATAGCCTGCACTTAGTATGAATGCTCCTAACGCAATTCTCTTCTTTACTTCGAATCCGAAACCTTTAGATCTAACTTCTGAGAAAACCTCGATCCAATTTCTACCTTCTTTGGTAGTGCTCAGGCCGTATCTAACACCATCGTATCTAGCTAGATTAGAGCTCGCCTCGGCCATAGCTATGACGTAGTAAGCAGGCAGTGCATAGTGTACTATGGGGATAGAAACTTCTTCGCACATGTGCTCGGAGCACAACTTGTCCAAAACATTGTGAAGCACCTTGCCAACATCCTCTTCTACGCCTTTCCACAATTCTCTTACCAAAGCTATTTTGAGGCGAGGTCTTTTCTTCATTGTGTCTAGGAGCTCCATTAAGAAATTACATCTTTGTATACGCGGTATAGATGTAGAATCGAGTGAGTCGTGAGTAGCTATTATGCTTAGTAACAGTGCTACATCATGTACATTTCTAGCCATGGGACCTATCTGATCCAGACTGCTAGCATAGGCTATTAACCCATACCTGCTTACCAGACCGTAGGTAGGCTTAAGTCCTACTGTTGCCGTGAAAGCTGCTGGGCACCTTATGGAGCCTCCGGTATCGCTACCTAAGGCAAGAGTTGTCTCTCCAGCCGAAATAGCAGCGGCACTTCCTCCAGATGAACCTCCAGGTACACGTGTCAGATCCCAGGGATTGTGTGTGGGAAAGAATGCGCTGTTCTCCGTTGTTGAACCCATCGCGAATTCGTCCATGTTTGTTTTCCCTACGACTATACCCCCCGCTTCTTTGATCATTTTAATAACTGTAGCATCGTATGGAGGAACATAATTCTCCAAAATTCGGGATGCACAGGTAGTTCGCAGACCGCGTGTTGATATGTTATCCTTCACCGCTATGAGGATCCCTGCGAGGGGCAGATGCTCACCTTTCTTAATCCTGAGCACTACCTCCTCGGCCTCCTTGAGTACGCTGTCGTAACTACGAAGTGTTATGTAGGATTTTACCTTGCTCTCAACAGACTTTATTCTATTGAAAACGGCATCAATGTAATCAAATATTTTGTCGGGTTCTTGATGGAAGAGATCGACAAGTTTGTAAGCTGGTTCGTAAATGTATTTCAAGGATCTTCACCCGCTTATAGTCCTAGGGGCTTTTACATATCCTTGCTCGATCTCTGCACCGCTTAGCAATTCGTTTTGCGGGATCTCACATCTACGTGGTTCGTCGTCTCTTAGAGGAGACTCTATATCCAATACGTGAAACAAGGGTTCAATGTTTTTAAGTTCTCCAAGTTCTCGTAGCTGGTCAAAGAATTCAATTATCTTTCTCAATTCCTTTTTAAGTCTATCCCTCTCTTCTTGACTGAACTTTATCAACGCTAAACGTTCTAGATGCTCAATCACATCGACATCAGCCTCTGTAGTGGAAGCCATACTCTGCACCTAGATGGAAATCCTTACAGCCTAAGCTATATTTGATTTTCAAAACGGCTTAAAGAGAATATTAGCTAACTATGATATGCGGTAGAAGTTATGAAGGTACAAGAGTTCTTAGAAAAAGTAGGAGAGTTTCTGGCGAAGCCCGAAATCGTGTGGTTTAGTGTTGAAGAAGCAAAAGTGTGGGGTATGAACTTAGTGTACTATACGCTCTCGGTGGAACCTACATTCATGTTTAGCCTGCTTGCATGTGAAGTGAACCCCTTTGATGAGGAGTTAACGCCCATAGCACTATTGGTAGTATTAAATCCAGAAGAATCGCAGAAGATCACCATAGAAAAATTGAACCATATTGTGGGTGAGCTCGGAGCATTCATCTTTAGCTATGGTGAGGATGTAGGAGTGCTCATACCGGCTAACGAGACAGAGTTGCTCGAATGTATTAAGAAGGTTGGACTTTTGGCAAAGAAGCTATACGGTAAGAAGCTCGATGTTAAGATAGATGGTTACTTCTTAGACTTTCTTAATCCCGCTTAACCGCTTATGTACCTTAGAAACATGTAGCGATAATAAGGGGGCGAGGATTTGAGGAGATTAGAGTTCTATGTAGATCAGTGGTTAAGCGATGAGGAGTTCTATGAGTTACTGAAAATTGCAAGGTATCTAGGAAGGGAGCCAGGGAAAGGGTCGAGATTTGTACTGGATATAGACAGGGTAATAAAGAACGGCCTGGACGTTGATGACGTAGTATCTATATTGAATAAATACGATGTAGAGCTCGAACCCGAAGAACTAGAGTATCTCGAAGATCTCTTAGCAAAAAGCCGGGTAAGGGTAGTAGTGAAGAAATATGGTGACGAGTTCATTTTAGAACCGCAAGGGTACCTAGGTGAGTTAATAGATGATTTAAAACATGCACTTGTTTATGATCGTGAGCGCAAGGTGTTCAAGATAAAACCTATGTATCTCTTTGAGGTTATCGACGTTCTTTCTAAACGAGGTGTTAAAGTAGAAAATCAAACTGGTTTAAGCCCATACCTCGAGCTACCAATAAAGCTGAAGTTCTTAGGAACGTTAAGAGACTATCAGCAAGAAGCCTTGAGAGCATGGGCTCTGAATAAATACAGAGGAGTAGTAGCATTACCTACGGGAAGCGGAAAGACCGTTATCGCGATAGCCGCTATGGCCTTAGTGAATGTTAGAACGCTTATAGTCGCCTTCACAAAAGAGCAGATGTTTCAGTGGGCGGAGCAGATAAGAAAGTTTACTCATGCGCCTAAGAATCTCATCGGGTTCTATTATTCTGAAGACAAAAGAATAGCACCTATAACTATCACCACGTACCAGTCTGCGTATAGGCATATAACTAAACTCAGTCCTTACTTCTCATTGTTGATAGTAGATGAGGTGCACCATCTTCCAGCAGACAAGTTTAGATTCATAGCTACAAACTCGGTAGCGCCCATGAGAATGGGACTTTCTGCGACTGTTGTTAGAGAGGACGGGCGTCACAAGGAGTTGTTTCCGTTAATGGGTGGTGTTGTGTACTCTAAATCACCAAGCGAGTTAACAGCTCAAGGATACCTGGCGCCATTCCGCATTATAACGATCAAGGTGGATTTAAAACCCGATGAAAGGAAGCGTTATAGAGAGTTGCTTTCAGCCTACAGGTCCATCGTAGGATATACATCGTTTGAAGAGGTTTTAAGAGCTGCGAAGATGGGTGATGAGATGGCTATAAAGGCTGTTAAGATTCATAACGAGCTCAGACAGCTGGTACATAACTCACAATCTAAGTTTGGGGCTGTCAAAAGAATAGTAGAGGAGGAGCTTAAACGGGGTAGCAAGATAATAGTATTTACTCAGTATGTTGAGCAAGCCCATAAATTGGGTGAGTACCTAGGTGCCAATGTAATTACTGGCGAGATTAATGAGGAGGTCAGAAGGAGAAGACTTCAACAATTCCGGAAAGGTTTGTCGCGAGTTCTTGTCGTTACAACCGTTGGTGACGAAGGCCTTGACATTCCAGATGCGAATGTAGGTGTGATAGTTACTGGTACTGGTTCTCGTCGACAGTTTATTCAAAGATTGGGTAGACTCCTCAGACCCGCTCCCGGAAAAGAGGCTCGTCTCTATGAAGTGGTAGTCAGAAATACGTTTGAGGAGATAGAATCACGTAGACGGAAACAATTGTTAAAAACCTCTTTTGAGGAAGGAAGTATAAACCCTAGCTAAGGTCGAGCTCATTTCCTCACTTAAGGTGTATAGTGAGAGTATGTATCGAAGTTTCTTCCCTGTATCTTCGTGAAACACGAGTACGTTTGAGAGAATCTCTCCCAGCACTAAATGATGCCCGTTCTGTCCATGTATAAGTATAGGCTCTATCCACGGAATAGCCTCTTCTACATCTAAGCAACAAACACAGCTTGCTTTTTCTCCTACTAGATCTAGCGATATTTTTGCCAGAGGGTGAGTGGCGCTTCTAATCGCAACCTTATCTTCATGCATATCGGCATCTGCTACGCATATAACGCCTTTCCTCATATCCTGGGCTAACTTCACAAGTTTTTCAATAGATGGGGTAGGGGAGCATCTGAGGATGTTACAGGAAGCCCCTAACTCAGTATCTACGGGTAGCTCTAAACCAAAGATGGTGCTGAAACACTCATTATCTTCTCTGCTACGTGCGTATGGTATCAATATGGCGGTGTCGATCCATAGCGGCTCTGTCGCAATAATAGAGTTAGGAACAAGCCTTTCACTGCATGTAATAACAGTGAGAGGAGCTATAGCGATTGCAGTTCTTCGACCTTTTAATTTGGTTGGGATGATTGTAGGTTTGAGCGCTATAAATATGGGCTCCGTCTTTGACTTCTCAAAGATAGCTTCGATAAGTTTATCGCCACCCTTAATAATTTCGTAGATAGGAGTGAACCAGCATCCTTCGTTTAGCCTCAAAATCAAGTACCCCGACTGCACAAAGTGCACGCGAGTAAAAATCCCCATGATGAGCCTCGTAAGAACTGAGCTGTGGTGATGTATAACCAGGCAGCTGAGGTCCGGGGTTGCTATGGTATGGTTGTCTAAGCGTGAGTTGGCAACATACGTAGTATTGCGAGAAGTGTTAGGCGAGAAAAACATAGTAAACATCGGTGAGGCGCTAGAAGTTCTTCAAATAATGATGCCTAGAAAAATTGCGCGTAAAGTTATGAAGAGGTTGCACAAGAAAGGTTTCTTATCTATTGAGAATGTGCAGGTTAGAATAAACCCTCTTGATGACGCAATTAAAAGACTACTTAACAATTACATTGCTGAGAGAATAAGACGTAATTTACGCGCCCAAGGTATTGAAGCGCTCATAGAGGTGAGAGGCGACCATATAAGGGTAGCACTTAGTGGAGAAGAGTGCGCCAAAGTCAAGAGCTTCTTTGACAGGCTCATCATCGTTGAATGTTTGGAGTAAACTTTCTTCGTCCCTCAGCACATTATCTAGGGTTTCTCTTCAAAAAACGTTGTTTGTGTCACCATCCCATGACGACTTGGGTTCGTGTTTTACTCTTTCTTCTCTATGGTTATCTCTATTGTGGATACTCTGCTCTGTCTGCCGTCCTGGCTCGTGATAGTCTGGCTGCCGATCTTGATGTCTTTTACCTCGACCTTTCCGGGTAGGAATCTGTTTCTCACTATCTCTACGGTGTCAACAGCTTTGCTGATTGCTCTTCCACGAGCTTTTATAACGATCTCGTTAACTCCTTGGTTTAGGAGGGTTAGCACTGCTAGTACGTAGTTCATTACGGGTTTCTTGCCTACCAGCACAACATTGGTTGCTCCCGGAACCTGGGACATGCTTCGGCACCTCCGAGCGTACTGGTATTCAGTTGCGTGTTTCAGCTTAGTAGGGACTCCAATAAAAGCTTATATCAAGGTGGGCAGATGTTCGGGATACGCCTCCGGGCTTATCAACTCATCTTGAAGGTATCAAGAGAGGTGTAAATGGTAGTGGGTAATGGTTACTGTAGTCTACAGACACGGCTGTCCGTATTGCGGCGAGAGGGTAACTTCGGAAGAGCTACTTAGCGAAGGTGCTTGTACGCGATGCGTCGCTGCTCAAGCTAGTGTTAAGACGTTTATGAGAGCTTTCGAGGAGGAGGTTAATGAGTTAGAGACTTTCTTCAAGAATGTTACAGGGTTTGAACCTTGGTCTCTTCAGCGTGCTTGGATAAGGAGACTCGTAGCAGGAGAAAGTTTTGCTATGGTGGCGCCTACAGGTGTTGGAAAATCTACCTTGCTCGCAGTGTACGTGCTCTATAGAGCAATTAATTACAAGTGGAAAATCTATGTCGTAGCACCCACCAAAGAAATTGCTGCCCAGCTCTGGAGGAGGATAGAGGAGTACTATGATAGAGCTAAAAAGTTTTCAGATAGTGAGATTCGAGTACTGCTCTACGTATCCGGCGTAAGAAATGCGAAAAAGGTTAAGGAGAGAATAGCTTCTGGCGATTTCGATATTCTGATAACGTCGGCAGGATTCTTATCTAAGAACTACGAGCTTCTTAGAAAATGGCGATTTAATCTTGTAGTAGCCGATGACCTAGATGCACTCCTAAGAAATTCTAGGAATATTGACCGTATATTGCAACTGCTTGGCTTCGACGATGAAGAGATAAAGCTTGCATACGAAATAGCAAAAGCAAAGCAGGAACTTGTAGTAGCTAGACTTGCAGGTCGCGAGCACAAGGCACAAGAACTAGAGGTGTTCATAGAGGAAGCTAAAGCTAAGTTGAAGATCTTATTACTGGAACGGCATTGTCAGCTGGTGGTTGCTTCAGCTACCGGCAGGAGCCGTGGACTGAAGTCCAAGGTCTTGCGCGAACTTCTTGGTTTTGAAGGTGGTGCAGTTTTTGAGTACTGGCGTAGGATTATCGATACTTATGTATACATGGATGAGCCGTGGTTAGAGCAGGTTGTTGAGATTGTGAAGCGTCTAAAGAGCGGACTGGTGTTCGTGGCGCAGGGTATGAGTCCCAAGGTGGTAGCAGAATATCTTAAACGTCATGGGATTAGAGTTGAAGTTGTAAAGTCTGGGAGGAAGAGTCTCGATAGATTTAGGAATGGAGAGGTAGATGTATTAATTGGTTCAGCGAGCTACTATGGTATCTTAGTGAGGGGGATCGATGAACCTCTACGAGTAAAATTCACTATATTCATAGGAGTTCCGAGATCTGGGGTTAAACTAGAAAATGCGCTTAATAGTGTACGATTCATGTATGTTCTCCTCGAAGAGCTTTCGCGAAGAGGAGTTGAGTGTAAAGAATACTTAGAATTCATAGTAAACATCCTGAAGAGAGCCTCTATAGGGTATATCAATGTACTGAATAAACTCTTGGCCAAGGGATGTGTGGAGTGTGATGATAAAACAGCTGAGATACTTGATAAGCTCTTAGAAATTAAGAAGTGGCTCTACAACACAGTTAAAGTCATGCTAGGAATTGAAGGTAAAATAGTTCTCCCAACAGCGGTTGTGATGAAACGCGGTAGGGATGTGTATGTTTACAGGCCTGACCCTTATACCTATATTCAAGCAAGTGGTAGAGCTTCGAGGCTTCTTAATGGAAGGAAAACGTTGGGCCTCTCCCTAATCGTAGCTGACGACTATGATCTTCTCTCGATGCTCGAACGAAGATTGAAGAGTTTTGTTCCTGAATTGAAGTTTGTCCATATAACAGCGATTGATCTAGAGAAGGTTGTGGAGCAAGTTCAACGTTCCCGAATTCTGGTGGCTGGGAGTTCAAAGCAGTATGATAGGATCGTGACCGCATTAATGATAGTAGAATCCCCGACGAAAGCGCGTACTATCGCCTCGATGTTTGGCAAGTCAGCTAAACGCTATGTGGGCGAAGTCCCCGTGTATGAGGCTGTTATTCCGCTTCATAATGATGAAGTTGTGATTATTAATATAGCCGCCTCCCTAGGCCACTTAACTGACTTAGTTACAGATGAGGGATTCCACGGTGTTGATGTGAGTGGTGGGCGCTACATGCCAATCTATGACTTTATTATACGTTGTAGGAGTTGTGGGAGACAGACTGTGGGTCTCTACGAGAGATGTCCTTACTGTAATTCTTCAAATATAGTTAGCAGTAAACATGTAGTTAACGCGCTTAGAAAACTTGCACACGAGGTAGACAGAATCTACATAGCTACGGATCCTGATAATGAAGGTGAGAAAATAGCGTTCGACCTGTATATGTTGCTAAAACCCTATAATAGCAATGTGGTAAGGGTAGAGTTTCACGAGATTACGCGTAGAGCAATTCTTGAAGCTTTGAGGAATCCGCGGAAGCTTGACATAGGAAGAATTAGAGCGCAGATTGTTAGGCGTGTTGATGATAGGTGGGTCGGGTTCGAGATAAGTACATGGCTTCAGTTGAAACTTGGAAAGAAGTGGCTTGGAGCTGGAAGAGTGCAATCGCCGGTTCTCTTATGGGTTGTCGATAGATATGAGGAGTACCTAAGGAAGAGAGGTTTCTGGGTAGTGCTAGATGCTGAAGGGATGAAGCTGCGGCTGTTTATCTTTGAAAGAGATGAAGCAGAGAAGATTGCTGAAAAAGCTCGGCGTGAAGGTATTTACGTTCTTGAAGCTAAGGAGTATGTGAAGGAGGTGCAGCCTCCTCCCCCGTTCTCCACAGATGATATGATTATCGAGGCAGGTAGGAAATTGAGATACACGGCAGTCCTCACGATGAAGTTGGCGCAGCAGCTCTTTGAAAGTGGTTTCATAACGTATCACAGGACTGATTGTAATAGAGTATCGAACATAGGTATCGAGATAGCTCGTCAGTACCTAGAGAGACTGGGTATGAATAACTTGTTTGTACCAAGAACGTGGAGTCAAGGACATGTAGGGGCTCACGAGGCCATAAGACCTACTGCGCCCGTGGATGCTGAAGAGTTGAAACGGAAACTTCTTCGTGGTGAGCTAGGCCTCTTGACTAATATAAGTGAGCTACATGTTAGATTATATGACTTGATATTCAGGAGGTTTGTAGCGAGCCAGATGGCAGCGTCGCTTGTAAAATTTGTGCATGCGAGATTTGGAGTAGGTAATTATGAAACTGTGGTCGACGAAGCAACTGAAATAGTTAAAGAAGGGTTTACGGTTGTGTATCCTCCAAGGCTTGTTCCTGCGCTGAGAATGGTTCTGAATAGAGATAGGTTGAAGGTAAATGAGGTTATTATTAAGCGGGGGGCTGCTATCAGGCTACTCACTTCAGCTGAGGTGGTGAGGTTAATGAAGACCAAGGGTATTGGTAGACCCAGTACTTACTCTAAAGCAATAGAGAATAATGTGAGGCACGGCTACATTGTGCTTAGTAAGAAGAGGAAAGCATTGATACCAACTAAGCTCGGGATCGAGATCTCAACAGTGATAAGAAATAATTTCCTAGAACTTGTGGGTGAAGAAGCTACTAGGAAGCTAGAAAAGCTCGTGGATATGGTTGAAAGAGGTGAGCTGAACCTTGCTGAAGCACTTGATAATATCAAACATATGGTTGCGCAGCATATCAAGTTTGCAGAGTTGGGTGCTGTTGCACAAGAGAATGTCGTTAAGGTGAATCAGGAGGAGTGAACGCAATTCCATGTGGTACGTACCGCGTTTGGGCAAATCATTCGTCTGCTGATAAGCTCTGGTTTAGGCTATTTTCCTGCTGACCACTATCTTAATGTAGGAGATTCTTCTTCCTCTTTCGTGCACGCTGCCTATCTCGACCTTATCTAGGTGTAGAGAATCACCTAGACGTCCTGAAAGCATGTTGTACAAAGTTACGGCCCTGTTGATATGTCTACCTTTACCCAAGATCTCTACTTCGTCTGCTCCTCGATTTAGTGCCAACACTATGTCTAGGAGGTAGTTTCTTAGAGGTTTGTTGCCGAGTACAATCCTTTCACTGTTCTTAGCTCCATGTTCTATAGGTACCAATGTTGCTACACCATACTTATCTTTGGACGCGCCTAGTTAAATTATAGTCACCTTGCTATCGACTTGTACGGGGGAACCTTGTTTAGAGATCATGACATAGTTATCGATAGATATGGCGTCGTATATGTAGTGTTGGGTAACTACCATCCAGTGCAGATGGTTTACCTATACGCCAAATACATCCCTACAAAAAAGCCTAGTTACTGGTGTAGAGAAGGAGGTGTATGTTTCGAGAGAGTTCTAAAGGATTACTCTGTAGAAGAGGTAAGAAGAATTTCGATGCAGAGGTGGTGTTACGATAGCTTCTATGGAGGATCAGTGCCTTGTATACCGATAAATGAAGTAGTAGTGCACTTAAAACCTCAAGAAGGTGTTGAAAGGTTATTGCACACTACAAGAGATACTCTTGAAAGAGATGCATTGCAATTGATATTGTTGCTAAAGGACCTTAGTTCGTTACCTCTCCAAAGCTTCGGGATAACTGGTTCAATACTCCTCTCTATACACAATACTGTGCTATCCGACATAGATCTAGTTGTTTATGGATGTAAGGAAGCGCAGACTTTGGTGCAGATAATTAACAATTCTAAAGAGTTTATTGAACTCACTCCATCCGAACAGTTTTCTAGGGCGCATAGGATAGCAGTTCTCTTGCACATAGATTTCGAGCTCGCAAAACTGCTCTATCGTAAGTGGAAGAGATTTAGATGGAAGAATAGAATTGTCTCGTTCATACCTGTGAACACCGAGTGGTGGAATCGCGAAAGATTTGTTGTTAAGAACAGAGGTTGTATCGAGATAAAGGGTTATGTACCTCCAGAACAGTGCACAGCTCTTATGTACCCGTCGGAGACGTGGATGTATGTCGGTAATCGCGAGTTCTTAATACGTTCGTACGAAAATGTTTTCTCACCCATTCTATATGAAGGCGGCGAAATCGAGGTGAGGGGGCTTCTACAAGAAACAAGCGAAGAGTTTGAGGTGGTCTCTGTTGGAACGTCGGAATGCGGAGGCTACGTAAGACCGCTACAAAAGGCGAACAAGACTTAAAGGCGGGTCGGTATAACATTAGAAAGGCGCCGCGGTAGTATAGCCCGGTCAAGTATGCGGGCCTTTCGAGCCCGTGACCCGGGTTCAAATCCCGGCCGCGGCACCACCTCCAGGAATATTCACCAATTATTTCAAACACTCTTTATGGCTGATCCGAGGTAATAATCCCTCCAGCCCATACGAAGTTCGAGGAGTCGAAATGGACGTGGATGTGCTCGCAAATGTCCTGGCAAATGTGCTCTACGAGATCGAAGAGCGTAAGATATCCTTGGATAGAGCTTTTACGTGTGTATGCAGAAGGGTAAAGTGCTCGTCGAAGAGCTTCACACGGGAGGAAATTCATAGAATAGCAGAGGATTTCCTGCGGAAGGTGCTCTTCCTATATAGATATGTGGAGAATTCTGGGCGAAGTGCTTCTCGGAGATCTATTGCAAGACTCTACCTCTTCCTTGAGAGTAGAAGACTTGGGATCAAGTTCACGTCAAGAATGAGGAAAACCTTGTTAAGACAGTATCCGTTCCTAAGTCAAACTTTAGAAGCTGATGAGGAGAAGCAGCTCGTTCTAAGTTATCCAGAATGGTTTTACCAAGAACTTGTTAAGTTGCTGGGAGTAGACGAGACGGTGAAGCTTCTCAAAGCCTTAGATCAGCGAGTGATGTGGTTACGTGTAAACACGCTGCTCATAGATATCGATAAAGCTGTAAAGATTCTTGAAGATGAAGGCGTTAGGGTAGAGGAGGTGAAGAGGGTTCCCTTTCTTCTGAAAGTTATAAAGAGTAAGAAGCCTATCCGCAATACTAGGCTGTTCAGAGAAGGGAAGGTGATAATACAGGACAAGGCAAGCGTTTTCACGGTATTAGCTCTTCAACCCGAACCAGGAGACACTGTATATGACTTTGCTGCAGCACCTGGTATAAAGACTTCGCTCATCATGCAGTTAACCGATAATAGAGCGCGTGTTGTAGCTATGGATCTATCGCCCAAGAGGTTGAAGTCTATGAAAGCCCTGCTTAAAAAATATGGTGTTAAAGTTGAAAGAATTGATTTGGTTCTTGCAGATACTAGGATCTTTAGACCTAGAGGACTAGCAGACCTTGCCCTAGTGGATGCGCCATGTAGTAGCAGCGGAGCTATACCCAAGGATCCTGCGATAAAGCTGTTTCTTAGGGATAGAGAACGTGTTAGGAAGTTCGCCCAAACGCAGTTCAAGATGCTCGTAAATGCTCTTAAGTCTGCAGAGCGGGTGGTTTATGCAACATGCTCGATAATGCCTATGGAGGGTGAGGAGGTTGTGCTGAAAGTGCTTAATGAAGTCGATACTCATAGCCTTGCTGACCCGCCAGTAAACGCGTCGAGAGGGTATAGAAGGTACTCCATATGGAATAAGGTAAGACGCACTTATCCGCATGTGGATGAATGTGAAGGATTCTTTATATCACTTCTAACAAGAGCATGAAAGCTATTTGGGGAAATACTTCCTGTACTCCCGAGGTGTCTCTACATAGACCTCGAGATGTTCTTCAAGTCCACTTGTTTTGATTTTTGGCATCAGTACTTCTTCAACTTGAAATATCCCAGCGAGTTCATCCATAAATACTGTTATCTTTATAGGTCTGGAGCTCCCTTCAGATACTTCTACTCTTTTTATACTGAGAGCTGAAACTGCATGTATATCTCTTTTCCCTAGTTTATAAGGTGCACGTGCTCTTCCCTCGGACATGTCTAGACCATCGCTGATCTTCACAACGCCGGCTTCCGTAGTCAAGCATTGCACATTGTATTCAGTTGCATATATGGCGTGCATAACCTCCTGTCTTATGGCATACAACCTCTTTGGAGGGTAGTCGGCGAGTAATTGTGGGAGAATTCTATCTAGGATATCCTTTGCGATGAGAGCACCCACGAATTCATGACCAGTACGGTGGACAGCGTTGCCCACATCATGAAGATATGAAGCCAATAAAACAATAAGCTTGGCCTCATCAAGACTGTGTGTAGTTCCGTCTCTTAATGTTGTTGGCTGCACACCCCTCTTTACAAGTGATGTAAACAGTTCGAGGGCAGTTCCGCTTACTATTCTTGCGTGGATTAGACCGTGATCGTTGTACTTAAGTCTAGTAACAGCGATCACGTTGCTCATACGTATAAGCTCTTGAACTTCGTCATCGTTCTCTAGCAGATTGAATGCTTTTGATAGAAGAGGAGAAGAATTCACGTGTTTGTATATAAGCGAAGGTGATACCACAACCAACCCGACTCTACCCTGAATTATATAAATATAGCTGAGAATTTGAACTAGAATTAGGTATGGGTGAAGAACTGTGCCTAGGAATGTCAGGGAGGTTGAGGAGAGTTTGAATAAGATGATATCTAAGGTTGTTGAAGAATTGGGTCTTATAGATGCGGTTGTGTTTGTTGATGGGCGTGCTGAGTGTGTAAACTGCGTACGTATCCAAGTATCAAATGAGGAGTCTTTTGCGAAAGCACTTGCCGCACTTCTAAGACAAGGTATATCCACAGGAACCTTGCCGATAATAGTGACTAAGTTTGTTGACAGGAATAGCCTCAGGTATTCGGCTGTAGACTACGTTAATCAGGTCGTGGTTGAGCTGAGTTTGACATTTGCTTGAAGCTCTATACACTTCTGCAATGAGTTTAATTCTCTAGCTAATACCTCCATGTAATCTTTTACTTTGATCGTAACCTCAGATAAGATGCCGTAGACCATATACATAGAGGGTTGTAACGGTGGAAGAAGCCTCTTAACATGGTATAATCTAGCTACGTAGAGTTGTTCTTTCTTAGTGGGCTCTATTACAAGAAATCCTTCCTGAATACCACGATAAAATATGTTCTTTCCGAAGAGTTGCCTGGGCCCTCGGACAAACCCGCATTTTATAAGCTTGGAACTGTCGGCTAGCTTAAGTAAAGCTCGTAACTCGGCACCACAACTTCCTCTTATCTCTGCTATACAATCAAGAAACTTGCTGAGCTGTTCATAGCTACCTGAAAATTCAGCGTGTATAGTTAAAGTAATGCTATCGGATTTTAACTTCTCAGCTCCACATTTTTTGAAAATTCTGATGGTGTTGACAAAGCCGTACTCAGGGTCTATAGTGACATACACGCTGATTCTGTACAGGAGATTCTTGGAGTGTAAAAGCATATCGCTGGACCCTCTGCAACACAGGCCCTCATCACGCGCTCAGAAGCCTTGTTATCTTCACCGGGTCTCTAGAGGAGCTAGGTATACGCCCTCTATAAGTTTAATTGCGTTTGGAGGAATCTCCTTGGGCAGCTCCTTGACATCCTTTACTTTATGCATTGCTTTAAGATCCTTCGCGAACATCATTAGCTCAGGCTCGACGTAGAGCACCATTGAAAGCTCCTCTCCCAGCCTCATGTTTCTTTTCTTCTTGAAGCTCCAGATCGCGCTATTTATCTTCATAATTTTTTCGAAGAGTTGAGCATCCCCCTCTCTCCACATAGGTTCGGGTGTTGGAAACAATTCTAGGTGAATAGTCTTACCTTTGCCATATAATTCGCGCCATAGGTAGTCGGTTACAAACGGCATTATTGGAGCAAGTAGTAGAAGTATTGTTCGGAGTGTTGAATGGAGTGTATACCAAGCACTTTCCTGCTCTTCACGGCCGAAGACCCCATCTCTATTATAGGCGCGGTTCTTAACGAGCTCTATGTAATGCGAGGCGAAGACGTTCCATGAAAAGTCGTAGATGCTGTGTATAGGCTCGTAAACATCTAGCTCTTTGTAAGCCTTTACACACCGGTCTATGAGTTTAGCAAGATTGGCTAGAAACGCTAGATCTGCTGGGAGTACAGTCTTTGGCTTCTCTACCTGGGGGAACGAAGATACGAAGCGGGCTATATTCCACAGCTTATTTATAAAGAGAAGACCTGTGCGCAGAACCTGCTCTTGGTACCTATAGTCGCTACCTAACTTAGCGGCGGCAGCTGACCAGAATCTTACCACATCTGCGCCATACTTCTCCACAACAGGGTCGGGGTCTATGATGTTCCCCTTGCTTTTGTGCATAGCTTCACCTTTTTCATCTAGACCCATCCCAGTTAGTCTCACCATGGAGAATGCTGGTCTGTCAAACAGTTGCAGAATCCGCAGAAGCGAATAGTAGAGCCATGTCCTGATGATATCGATGCCCTGAGGCCTCATAGCGAATGCGCGGCCCTCGAGCCAATCTCGGAATACTTGGGGATACTTCGTTATACCAGCAGCATAGAGAACTGAGATCGATGAGTCGAACCACGTGTCGAAAACTCTCTTATCCCCTTCTAAAAACTCTGCCTGTGCACCGCACTTGGGACAGTGCCTCCAAGGCGGAGGCTCCTTCCACGGTCTATAGTACTTCTTTGGTTCAGGTACGAGGATGCTGCCACATTTACGACAGTGCCATACAGGTATCTCTGTTGCATAGTAACGTGTTCTAGAAATGGGCCAGTCCATAGCTAGTGAGTTTATCCAATCGATAAGCTTTTGCTTATGTTCGGGAGGGTAGAACCTTATCTTTTCAACAGTCTTTAAGAGCTTATCTCTGAAGGCGAGTTGTTTCAGGAAGAACTCCCTCATGTGTATGAATTCTATAGGCGTCTTGCAGCGCCAACATACAGGAACGCTTCTAGTTATCTTCTCGACCTTTACGAGGAGATTTCTCTTTGCAAGCTCTTCAACTATTCTTTTCCTAGCTTCACTAACGCTAAGCCCTGCTAGGAACCCGGCATTCTTATTCATACGTCCATCGGGGTTTATGACAATAACAGGCTTTATGCCAAGCTCTCTAAGGACTCTAACATCTGTCTGATCTCCATAGCTACAGAACATCATCAACCCAGTACCGAACTCCTTCTCAACGCTGGAATGCTCTACTATCGGAACCTCAATATTGTAGAGAGGAGCTACGGCGGTCTTCCCCTTAAGATCTTTGTAACGTTCATCATCGGGGTTGTAAGCAAGTAGTCTAACTGCAGGAATAAGTTCGGGTCTCGTAGTTGCTATGATAACATCTTGATCAAGTTCCTTTACTCTGAATTTTACGTAGTACAGTTCGGCTACTTCCTCTCGGTACTCAAGTTCTGCTTCAGCTAACGTAGTTCTGCATCTAGGACACCATATCACGGGTCGTTCGGATTCGTATATTAGGCCTCTATGCCATAGCTCAATGAAGGTTTTCTGTGTTATCGCCCTGTATTCCTCGCTGTCGGTACCCTCTTTCCAGTATTCAAAGGAACTGCCTAGTCTCCTCAGTACTCTCACAAACTCTTTTTCAACTGAATCGAGGTGTTTCTTGCAAAGTTCTAGGAATTTTTCGCGGCCCGAAGGCTCCTTGGCGGCTTCATGGGGATTTAGGCCGTAGCTTCTTTCGACGAACACCTCCACGGGAAGACCATTTCTATCAGCGTAGAACGGGAATAGTACGTTGTACCCAAGCATTCTGTAGGCGCGAGCAACCATGTCTATCTGTACGTAGTGCGCGGCCTGGCCTATGTGAAGTTTCCCCGAAACGTAGGGTGGCGGAGTGTCTATTACAAGTGTCTTCTTTGCAAGATCGTAGCGGAACTTGAAGAGGCCTTCTTCTTCCCACTTTTTAAGTAGCTCAACTTCAAGTTTTAAATCCCATCGTTTTTGCTTGATAATAGGAACGAAGTTTTGCTCCTTCATGAATATCGGCACCCTTCTCCTCTCTACAGCCTTCTCACTCTGGGAGTTAGAACCTAAAACCTTATACCTAGGTAGCAATAGAAAAACTTGATGGTATTGCGTAGGGATGAGTGGGATATACCCGGAGCTGAGTCTAGTGTGATGAGGTCCCGCATCGATGACCGTGGAGTACGATATACTGGTAACATGCAGGCTAGGTTTTGAAAGAGTTGTTGCTTCTTACATAAAAGAGTTGTTTACACAGCTAGAGGTCGAACCTTCTCCCCGAGAATTTCAAGGATTGGTGCTGGTAGCTGGTGCCGGAGAACAACGCGATGTAGTAGCT
>QMWT01000002.1 GCA_003661775.1 Thermoprotei archaeon | reverse complement strand
TCTCTTCACCCTCCTAACTGCGAGTATACCCTTCTTAGCTAGGTAGTGCTGAGCAACATCATCAATACCCTTCTGACAAATAACAACATTAGCACCAATACCAGCAATCTTCTCAACCATGTCACGGAGTATATTCTCCTTTTCTTCTAAGAACCTGCGCATTTGCATCGGATCCATTATTCTTATCTCAGCATCTAGTTCAGGCTTCTCGACCTCTAGCGGTGCGTCTATCAACGCGATCCTAGCATTCTCAACCCTCCTAGGCATACCAGGATGCACAACCTCCTTATCGAGGACTATACCGTACACTATTCTTGAATCTAGGAGGCTTGCACCATGCTTCTTTATTATCTGAACCGCGTCGAGGTCTACGTACCATCTGTCACCGCGTTTCTCAGCAATCTGTCTAACTGCCTTGATCGCAATGTCCGCTAGGTGTTCACGTGCACCATGAACAGCTTTGCTGGTCAGAGAAGACATGGCTATCCTTTTTAAGATGTTCTCATCGTTTATGTCGATAGGTTCAGAGATCTCATAAGCAACCTTTGCAGCGTATTCAAGCGCTCTCTTGTACCCCGATACTATAACTGTCGGATGGATGCCTTTCTCGATGAGCTCCTCTGCATTCTTCAGAAGCTCGCCTGCAAATATCACGGCAGTTTTAGTTCCGTCACCTACCTCTTCGTCTTGTCCTTTAGCTATCTGTACGAGCATCTTAGCAGCAGGGTGCTGAACGTCCATCTTGTCCAGTATTGTAGCACCGTCATTTGTTATCGTGATATCACCTAGCGCGTCAACTAGCATCTTATCCATACCTCTAGGACCATAGGTAGTTCTTATGATCTCAGCAACCGTCACAGCAGCCATTATGTTAGCTCTCAGAGCGTCTCTTCCAGCAGTACGTGATGTACCTTCCTTTAGTATTATTACAGGTATACCCGTTGGTTCGTACTGTGGGACAGTCGCCATCGCTTTGCACCTCCAACGAGGTGATTAGAAGCGCTTCTATATAAACCTTGTTGAAACTTCACCCAACTATCTTTAAATAAGAGCTGTACATAGTTAGAGAATCATAGGTGTGCTACCCCTTGGGAAAGGTCAGAATATCGCTAGTGAAGAGAACTGCAAGAAAGCTATTAGCACTCTATCCAGACTTGTTCACAGATAATTTTGAACACAATAAGGAGGTTGTCAAGAAGGTGCTCATAACGCCATCGAAGAAGCTGCGGAACCAAATCGCTGGATACATAACTCATTTAGTAGCGTTGCAAAAACGCACTGAGGAAAGACAGGCTGCACAAGCTTGAGAATTGAGGTCAAATGATCTTGAAGCTGGTGTTCGTAGGGGGGCTCAGGAGAGTTTTTGGAGGTGGAATCGAGATCAAACTAGGCAAAAAGATGAAATTGCGCGATCTAATTGAAGTACTTGTGAAGAAGAACCATCGGCTCGCAGAGGTACTAGACACCAATGGCCCTAAACCGGGCTATCTATTGTTCATAAATGATGTTGATTATCAAGTCCTTTCAGGTATGGACACCGAAATAGATGATGACGACGTCCTAACATTGGTGCCCGTAAACCATGGAGGTTAACGAGTCTAAACGACTTAGTCTTCTGGTCTACGAACTCCAATATCCTCAAGCAGACATAGAGAAACTGAAAAGACTTGTACAAGAATGTTGTAAGACTACACCACGGTGTAGCGAAGAACTAGCACTGATCCCATACCTTCGCGTGGATCTGCGGGTTCCCATACTCGCATATCTCCTCTCCTTAGAGGCATTCAGACAGGGACGTAATGTATCTCGCAAACTTGACATAGAGATCTTGCTAAGGATCTTCGGAACACGACAAATACGAGATATGCTAGCTATGCTTAATCAGGTGCTGAACCTTGGAAACCGTAATCTCTTCCTGCTACTCCTTCCTGCTTCATGTCGTCCTGTGGCTGAGTGTTTGAGTATTTCAGGCAAAGTTAACGTTAGGATTGTCAAGGACTTTTTCGACAAAACTCCAAGTCTATATGAGCGTGAATTGCTAGAACGAGTTTCGCTAACTAGACTTCCTGAGCATCTCTTTCCACTATTACACTTAGAGATTGTTGCTATGAGCGATATACTGTTCCGAACCTAATAGAGATGGGTTATCTCCCTTATACCGTGGCATTATGAGTTGTAGCCCATCTTCTATGTCGGTTACGTAGTTCTAGAAATAGATGACGGCTTTACTTACAAAATTTTTATTTCCCGCCAAAGAGTCGTATTCACGACCAAAACAGTGGTTGGTAGCCATGAGGTACGAGGAGGAGTGGGAAGAAGAGGAAGAATGGTGGGAAGAGGAAGAAGAGTGGGAAGAAGAGTGGTGATTTTTACAGCTGATGATAAACTCTAATGATTTCTTAATCAATGTCATGCTAGAAACATAACATATCCGCCCCGTTAATATAAACAAAATCTACCTATGGTGTGTACAATGGCTAGAATAGCAGTAATAGATTATCAGTTATGTCATCCCGAGAAGTGTGGAACTCCTTGCGTTAGATTCTGCCCAATCAACAAGACCCGTCCATATAAAGCAATAGAGTTAGCTGCGGAGAGAAAGGGTAAACCTATAATAAAAGAGGAATTCTGCATAGCTTGTGGAATCTGTGTACGGAAGTGTCCTTATCAAGCAATCAAGGTTGTAAATCTTCCAGAGGAATTAGAAGAGAAACTCGTTCACCGGTACGGCCCTAACGCATTTAAGTTATACGGACTACCCACACCAATTCAAGGAAAAGTAGTCGGTGTAATAGGTAAGAATGGCAGCGGCAAGACGACTGCTATGAGGATCCTCGCAGGAGAGCTTATTCCTAACCTAGGTCACTACGATAAGCAGCCTAGCCCAGACGAGGTTATAGAGAAGTTCCGCGGGACTCAGCTCCAACTTTATTTATCTAAATTATACAACAAAGAGCTTCGTGTAGTTCATAAAATTCAGCAAGTTGACATAATACCAAAATTCGTGAAGGGTGATGTAGGCTCAATAATTAAAAGAGTTGATGAGCGTGGTTTGGTTAAAGAAGTAGTAGACATGTTGTCCATGAAAAACATTCTTAGTAAGAATGTTAAGCACCTCAGCGGAGGTGAACTTCAGAAACTTGCAGTCGCTGCTGCAATACTAAGAAATTCCAACGTCTACATCTTTGACGAACCCGGTACATATTTAGATATACGTGAACGGCTCAGACTAGCTCAAGCATTAAGAACTTTACTTCCAAAAAATGCATATGTACTAGTTGTAGAGCATGACCTTGTGCTGCTCGACTATGTATCTGATTATGTGACCATAGTATACGGCGAGCCAGGAGTATATGGGTTCTTCTCTAGAATTTATGGTACCGGTGCTGGTATAAACCATTTCTTAGAGGGGTACCTACCCGCCGAAAACATGAGGATAAGATCTGAAAGAATAGTATTCAGACTTCATGAAGCTAGGGAAGACGCCAACTATATAGCTTCCACGGGCGAAGTCCTAGCTGAATGGGGCTCCATGAGGAAGAAACTCGACGAATTTGTATTAGATGTTGAACCTGGCAGGATCTTTCGTGGAGAGGTTATAGGACTTATAGGCCCGAACGCAATAGGAAAGACTACACTGATAAGATTGCTTGCAGGAGAGTTACAACCAGACGAAGGCTACACCACGGTATCGATGTTCAACGTGAGCTACAAACCCCAGTACCTCTCTATCAAAATGTTTGAAGAAACTGTTGAGGAAAGCCTTAAAAAAGCTAACGAAGATTGTCTAAATCCGTCATCATGGATGTTCAACGATATCATTGTAGCTCTGAGTTTAAATAGGCTTTTGAAGAAAAGTGTTAAGCACCTCAGCGGAGGTGAACTTCAGAAACTTGCAGTCGCTATAACTCTTGTTAAAGATGCAGACATATACCTGCTCGACGAACCTTCTGCCCACGTCGATGTAGAGGATAGACTCGCTATTGCAAGATCGATTAAGCGTGTTGCGCGCATGCGGAGAGCAGGGGTGTTCGTGGTAGAGCACGATTTTACGCTCATAGACTACGCAGTAGACAGGATCATAGTCTTCACTGGAACCCCAGGAAGACATGGAGTAGCCAAGTTCCCCGATCAAGTTCATAAATCGCTGAACTACTTCTTAAAACAGCTGAACATAACTTTCAGACGAGATCCCAGAACAGGCAGACCCCGCATGAACAAACCCGGTAGTTATCTGGACCGCTATCAGAAATCAATAGGCGAATACTTCTATACTGAGGTAAAAACGCCTGAAGAAGAGGAGGAATAGAGAAAATCTTTTAGGTGTAACAATTCTTAAAACTCGAACAAGTACCACTAGACAGAACCTTTACAAAAGTATAAGTAATTAACTTGCTCTGGGAAGAGTCTACATGAAGGGTGCGTCCTGATGCCTGAAGAGAAAAAGAAAGTTACGATATCGGTAATAAAAGCCGATATAGGATCCCTTGCTGGACACCATGTAGTCCATCCTGATACAATGGCTGCTGCTTCAAGGGTTCTCGCTGAGGCTAAGAGCAAGGGGATCATCAATGACTACTATGTAACCAATGTAGGTGACGACCTAGAGCTCATAATGACACACTATAAGGGCGTTGACTCGCCAGAGATTCACGAAGTAGCGTGGAACGCATTCAAGGAAGCAGCAAAAGTTGCCAAGGAGTTAGGGCTCTATGCTGCTGGCCAAGACCTGCTCACAGAGGCCTTCTCCGGCAACGTGCGCGGCCTAGGACCAGGAGTTGCTGAAATGGAGTTCGTAGAAAGACCTGCAGAGCCCGTGGTAGTGTTCATGGCCGATAAGACCGAGCCAGGAGCATTCAACCTTCCTCTGTTCAGAATCTTCGCAGATCCCTTCAACACTGCAGGACTCGTAATAGATCCTAGGCTGCATAACGGCTTCAAATTCGAGATCTACGACGTCTTCGAAGGCAAGTACGTTGAGATGAGTGCGCCGGAGGAACTTTACGACATTCTTGCACTCATAGGGACTCCAGCAAGGTTCGTCATTAGGAGAGTTTACAGAAAGCACGATAATGAGATCGCTGCTGTCGTATCCGTAGAGAGGCTCAACCTGATAGCAGGTAGATACGTAGGTAAGGATGACCCAGTAATGATAGTTAGAGCACAGTCAGGCTTCCCAGCGCTAGGCGAAGTCCTCGAACCCTTCGCATTCCCGCACCTAGTAGCAGGGTGGATGCGCGGCAGCCACTGGGGCCCACTAATGCCAGTATCTCAGCGTAATGCTAGGTGCACTAGGTTCGACGGCCCACCAAGGGTTGTAGCACTAGGCTTCAACATAAAGAACGGTAAACTTGTCGGACCCGCTGACCTATTCGACGACCCAGCATTCGATGAGACACGCAGAGTAGCACAGCAGATTGCCGACTACGTACGCAGACACGGCCCATTCATGCCGCATAGGCTAGGGCCCGAGGAGATGGAGTACACAACACTACCTCAAGTCCTAGAGAAGCTCAAGGACAGGTTCAAGGAGGCGCGCTTGTACGAAGTCAAAGGACCCAAGGTAAGGACAGGTCTGTTGGAGACCCACGAGTAAAGATTTTTCTAAAACACTTTTTTATCCAGATTCCGCTCTTTTGTACAAAATGACCCAACGTTAGGTGTTCGAAGATGCGTACTCCCGTACTAGCCATAAACTTCAAGACGTATCCTACAGCTTTTGGTAGAAAAGCTCTAGAGGTAGCAAAAGCCGCAGAACGCATAGCAAAAGAAGTGGGGATCGAAGTCATAGTCATACCTCCACACACAGAGCTACGCTCAATACTAGAATCAGTCGAGATTCCCGTATACGCACAGCACGGAGATCCGCTCAGTTTTGGCGCGCATACAGGATGGATACCCATAGAGGCGCTCAAAGAGGTAGGTGTCCACGGAGTACTTCTAAACCATAGCGAGCATAGACTACGTTTGGACGAGATCGTCAAGGGAGTGGACATGGCCAAGAAGTTGGGGCTAGAGACTCTAGTATGTGCGGATACAGCAGTAACAGCGGCTGCGGTTGCAGCAATTGAACCCACAGCACTAGCTGTAGAGCCGCCTGAGCTCATAGGTACAGGCATTGCCGTTTCCAAGGCTAAGCCGGAGGTAATAACATCAACTGTTGAAAGAGTAAGGAGAGTCAACAAAGACGTCATAATATTAACAGGTGCAGGAATCTCGAAAGCTGAAGATGTCGAAGCTGCTATAAGGTTGGGAACAGCAGGAGTCCTAGTAGCCTCGGCCATAATGAAGGCCCCCGATCCCGCAAAGGTAATCAAGGAAATGGCCGAAGCCGCAGCTAAAACTTGGAAAGCATAAATCTTAAACACATACTTTATCACGCACATCCCTAAACCACGAGCTAAAGCATGCATCCCGCGTAAAATTAGAGTACCCTTTCCTCGTAGTTTAAGAAGTGCTGAAGCGTGGGAGCCATGAACATAGTAACTCTAGCAATAAACCTCGGCATTGCAGCAGGAATAATCGCGCTTCTATATGTAGCCTACCTAATGTACGTAATATTCAGAACCTCGTACCCTCGCGATCGTGCTGCAGAGATCCATGAATACATACGCGAAGCTGCCCTCGCCTTCATGAGATCCCAGTATACTGTTGTTACAACAGTGTTCATGGCAATTACACTACTGCTACTGATATCGGGTGCTATTAACAGAAACTCGCTTATGCTAAATACTGGATTAGCATACTTTCTGGGAGCGCTAAGTTCCGCTGCAGTAAGTATCATAGGTATGTACACAGCGATACTAACAAATGTTCGAGTACTTTCAGTTCTCAAAGAACACAACCTCAAGAGAGCTCTGAGGATTGCCTTCCGAGGAGGTTCCGTAACCGGGTTCTTAGTGGGGGGCGTTGGTGTTCTAGGAATCTCATTACTGTTAAAGCTCTTTGGAGCAGAAAGCGCTTCAAGTATAGAGGAGCTGCGGGCAGCTGTTACACCAGTCCTAGGTTACGCATTTGGTGCAAGCACTGTTGCCCTCTTTGCGAGGGTCGGCGGAGGTATCTACACCAAAGCAGCTGATGTAGGTTCCGATCTAGTGGGGAAAGTTGAGGTAGGTATCCCTGAAGACGATCCGCGGAATCCAGGAGTCATAGCCGATAATGTAGGGGACAATGTTGGAGATTGTGCTGGTATGGGTGCCGACCTGTTCGAATCGTACGTTGAGAGCATAGTCGCAGCCATGAGCATAGCCACCTTCATAGCTACAGAAGCCTTCAACTTAGTTGCGTACCCCTTGGTATTTGCTACCGTAGCATTGCTAACATCCATAGCAGCTGTTCAGTTCGTAGAATTCTCGCCCCTACGCGAACCCTCCAGAACCTTGACCTTAACTTCTATTGTAGGCTTAACACTAGTAGCTGTAGTAACTTACATCGTAGGAATCCTGCTAGGTTTCCACCACCTACAAGGTTTGTGGGTAGCAGCACTATCAGGATTAATAGCGGGTGGAATCATCGGTTTCACATCCGATTACTTCACATCTCCGAGCTATAAACCTGTGAAAATTGTGGCAGCGTTTTCCCGTGCCGGCCCTGCTCTCACAATACTAAGCGGCTTCTCGATGGGCTTCTATAGCACATTCATACCAACACTCTCAATAGCTCTAGCTACGCTGACAGCTTACTACGTGGGGCACACAACGATCGCAGGATTGGGGCTTGCCGGAGTTCTCGGAGGAATATACTCGGTGGCCCTGGCAGGAGTAGGCATGCTTGCAGTCACCAGCATAGTAGTGTCGGCCGATGCCTACGGCCCTATAGTCGACAACGCCGCTGGACTGGCCGAGCAGGCTGGCTACCCAGAGGAGGTCCGCGAATTAGCAGACAAACTAGATTCGGCCGGCAACACCATGAAATCCATATCCAAGGGATACGCCATAGGCTCGGCAGCCTTAACAGCGCTGGCCCTGCTATTTACATACGTCTCAAACCTCAAGCCCTACCTAGGCGAGGTTGAAATAACAACACTCTTCTCATTAAGTAGACCCGACGTCCTAGCAGGCCTAGTAATAGGTGCTGCAGTACCAGCTCTCTTCACAGCTGTAGTCGTTGACGCTGTCACTGCGGCGGCTTTCGTGCTCGTAGAGGAGATAAGAAGACAGTTCAGAGAGAGGCCCGGAATTCTTGAGTGGAAAGAAAAGCCAGACTATGCGCGCGCCGTCAACATAGTTACTAGGTATGCTATAAAGAGGTTGCTCGTGCCCGGCATCATTGCGCTAGCAACACCCATACTCGTAGGGAGTTTCCTAGGGCTGCGTGCACTGGGAGGAGCATTGCTAGGAGCAACAGCCTCAGGCCTTCTCCTAGGACTCTTCCAAGGTAATGTCGGTAACACTTGGGATAACGCAAAGAAACATATAGAGGCAGGAGCATTTGGAGGCAAAGGATCTGAGGCACACAAAGCAGCTGTAATAGGCGACACCGTAGGAGACCCGCTTAAAGACGCCGCAGGCCCCTCAATAAACATACTCATAAAGCTTATGGCAATATCGTCAACGGTGTTCATACCGTTCATAATAGCTATAAGAACCGCGTTAGGTCTACCTCTACTGTAAGACACAAGGTTTTGCAACACCAACTATTTTTATCTCCAACAATATCACCTATTTTCTGGGAAACCCTCGGACTCCCCCGAAAGTGGGGCGAATGAGGAGGGGAGCCAGCGGGGTCGAAAACAATCTCCTATCTCTTTCTTGAATCATTCGTTAAATTTTCTGCAGAAGTAGTTCGGTTCCTCCTAGGATACCAGCTATTTAATGAATTGGTGGACCGGCCGGGATTTGAACCCGGGACCTCTCGGGTGCAAGCCGAGCGCTCTTCCAGGCTGAGCTACCGGCCCACCATTCCAACTACGTTTTGGGGGAGGTTATATATCTAGCTCTCAATTCTATACTTCTTCCCGTTAACCAATGATTCTGTCATCTATCTTATAACTTCGATCCTTCATAAGCATCCTTAGCGGGTGTATAAAGAGTGCCTTCTAGAGCTACCGACATACTAGAGATGATATTTGACAGAGCGACCTCATCGACTATTTTCATAAACCGTGAAGTGCTGAGACCTGATTATATTCCAGACGAACTTCCACATAGAGAAGAACAGATCGCGAAGCTAGGCTCAATTCTAGCACCTGCACTTCAAGGAGCAAGACCTAGCAATGTATTCATCTATGGTTTAACTGGCACAGGAAAAACTGCAGTAACAAAATTCGTACTGAAGAAACTTAGAGAGAAGGCTATGCAGCTAGGAGTAAATGTCAATAGCTGTTATGTAAATGTAAGACAAGATGATACGACCTATCGTGTCATACTGAGACTTAGCGAATGTATAGGCCTTAGGCTGCCTTTCACAGGGTTATCTACTGCAGAGGCATACCGACGATTCATAGAGGCTCTAGAAGCGCGGAGAACAATTTTCATTGCTGTGCTTGACGAAATAGACTTCCTAGTTCGTAAGCAAGGGGATGAGCTTCTCTATCGCCTGACTAGAGGTAATGAAGAACTTGCGGATTCCAAAATAACGGTCATAGGGATAACCAATGATATCCGTTTAGTAGAGAGCCTCGATCCGCGTGTTAGAAGTAGCCTTGGTGAAGTGGAGATAGTGTTCCCCCCCTACAACGCTGAGCAACTAGAGGATATTCTCAGCCAGCGTGCCCGGCTGGCGTTCAGGCCAGGCGTTATAGGTGAAGGAGTGGTTCCCCTATGCGCAGCACTAGCAGCACGTGAACATGGAGATGCTAGAAGAGCGCTGGATCTCTTAAGAGTTGCTGGCGAAATAGCGGAACGTGAAGGTGCAAAGCAAGTTAAAATCGAGCATGTCTACAAAGCTAGGATGGAGATAGAGCGCGATAGAATTTCGGAAGTAGTTCAGACACTACCTCTCCACGGAAAGCTCATGCTGTACGCAGTACTGGCACTAACTCGGAATAGAGGAAGCACCACTACTGGCGAGGTCTATAGCTATTACCGCACATTGTGTAAGAGACTGGGTATAGAGAGCGTCACCCAACGAAGAGCTAGCGACATTCTGAGCGAACTAGATATGCTAGGAGTCATAAACGCTCGCATAGTTAGCAGAGGTCGTTATGGCAAAACGAGGATAATAACCCTCTCAGTCTCACCAAATGCTGTGGAGGCAGCACTCCTTGAAGATCCACAAGTTAGGTTCGCAGCTGTTCATAGGGATTGACGACGGATATTTCCCATTACATTTCAAATCTATGAAAGGGAGTACAGCGCTTGTAGGAGTAATTTCGAATTCCAACATGGAGGTTATCAAAATACTTGTAGACAAAGTAACTGTCGACGGTCTTGATGCATCAAGTAAGGCCATAGAGCTAATATCTAGGGCATGTAGCGAAGTAGAAGGTAGTGAGTTAGTTGTATTCTTAGATGGTGTGACATACGCTGGATTTAACATAGTCGATCCTACGAAACTTTATACTATAACAGGGTTTCCTGTAATCACGCTCTTCTGGAGACCACTGGACCTTAAGCGAATACTTAGGGCACTGTCAGAACACTTCAATGATTGGCGCTATAGATATTCTGTTATAGCTTCAGTGTATAGCATGAGTAAACCCATAACTACTCCAAGAGGTGTGCTAAGAGCATCTTGCTATGGAATAAGCATTGATAAAGCAAAAAGAGTGATCAGACTCCTTCAGCTATACCATCCCTACCCTTATCCACTTAGATTAGCGGATATAGTAGCTTCAGCTATATCTCGGTACTGGATAAAAGCAGTGATGAAAACCATCGACGATGAAAGATGATTAAGCCCTGCACAGCTGAGCAATTATAAGGGATGAGGAGTACACACCCTTTCCTAGAGCATTAAGATGAAGAAAGTGGCCAGGACCGACCCTTCACACCTTCCAACTTTCTAGATACCTTCTCTGTTCATCCGTAAGCGTATCTATCTCGATGTTCATAGACCTAAGTTTGAGCCTGGCCACATTCTCGTCTATCTCCCTAGGAAGTGTTAGCACCTTCACGGGCAATCTACCCCTATTCTTAACAATGTATTCTACCGCTAACGCTTGATTAGCGAAACTCATATCCATGACCTCACTAGGATGGCCCTCAGCAGCAACTAGATTCACAAGCCTTCCCTCTGCTAACAGATACACCCTCTTTCCATTCTTTAATTTAAACTCCTTAACGTAGGGTCTCACCTCCCGGATCTCTACAGCAAGTTCCTCCAACGCCTTAACGTTTATCTCGACATTGAAGTGACCTGCATTAGCTAGTAAGGCACCATCCTTCATTTTCTCAATATGCCTCCCATCAATCACGTTTATATTACCCGTAGCAGTGATGAACACATCCCCTACCTCTGCAGCTTTGTCCATAGACATGACGTCAAATCCATCCATAACAGCCTCCAGAGCTCTTATAGGATCAACCTCGGTAACTATGACTCGAGCACCCAAGCCTCTCGCTCTCTGCGCAATTCCTCTTCCAACCCATCCGTAGCCTGCTACCACAACCTTCTTTCCTGCAAAGAGTATGTTTGTAGCTCTTATTATCCCGTCTAGAGCGCTTTGCCCAGTACCATATCTGTTATCGAACAGAAACTTCGTCAAAGCATTGTTTACTGCTATAACTGGATATTTTAGCACTCCTTCACGCTCCATAGCCTTTAATCTTATAACGCCTGTCGTGGTCTCCTCTGTGCCTCCCCATATCCTCTCCGCTATACCTCTCTCCTTATCATGGAGGTACGCGTGGAGGTCTCCACCATCATCTATCACTACGTTGGGTCCCGACTTTGCAATCTGTGAAATAGCCCAGAGGTACTCTTCAGCGCTCTCTCCTCTCCATGCAAATACGTGCACTCCTTCCTCAACGAGAGCCGCTGCAACATCGTCTTGCGTTGAAAGGGGATTGCTAGCGGCTAGCCACACTTCAGCTCCTCCAGCTAAGAGTGTTCTTACGAGAACAGCTGTTTCCTTTGTAACATGAAGTACGGCACCAACTCTAACTCCTTCAAGAGGCTTCTCCTTGACAAAACGTTCTCTTATGAGCTTCAACACCAGCATATGTCTCTCTGCCCATTCTATTTGCCGTTTACCTTGAGGAGACAGGGACAAGTCCTTAATTCTGTAACTCATCGTGTCACCCGGTCAAAAACCTCGAAGAACTCACTTAAATTAGTAGTAGCAATATAAACTCGCTATGGTGCGGTATTTGAGCTCCGATAGATGCATAATATTAGTAGCAGGCTTGCCTGGGTCAGGAAAGTCCGTATTGACGGAGGTAGCCAGGAGAGCAGGCATACCGGTTATTGTTATGGGCGACATCGTGCGCGAAGAACTTGCTCGCAGGAGGCTGGAATTTACGGCACAGAACCTGCTAAAGGTTGCACAAGAACTACGCAACATCTACGGCCCCGAGGCCATAGCAGTGCTGACATCTAATAAAATAGACAGCATTAGAAGCCCTTTTGTAGTTGTAGACGGCGTAAGAAGCCTGGATGAACTGAACTTCTTTAAGAAGAAATTCCAGAAGGTCTTGCTTGTGGCAATCCACGCATCTCCTCATACACGATTTAGGAGAATTGTGCAGAGACATAGAGAAGGTGACCCGCGTAACTGGGAGGAGTTTGTAGAAAGAGATCTAAAAGAGTTATCGTGGGGTTTGGGGAACGTGATTGCATTAGCTGATATTATGCTTATAAACGAAGGAGAGATACAGAATTTTGTCGAAGAGTGTAGAAAGATACTGCTCTGGGCTCTGAGAGAATGGTGCTCATAAGAATTGAAGCTGAGATCAGGCCTACGGAGAACGAAGATAAGGTAATCAAAGCTATCAAAAACATCTTCTTCGTCGAGGACGTACGGGTGGTAGAGTTAAGCGAAGGTCTGAAATTAGCCGTCGTGGAGACCGACGAGATAACGCCGTTATTCAAAGTATATGAGATATTGCGAAAGCAGCGTATACTAGATACGGCACGTAGCGTATTTATAAGAAATAGCAGTGGCAATGTAATGAATATAAAGCTTAATAAGCAGGTGGCGCTGCAAGGCCTGATAAGCTTTGTTGATAATGATGATGAAAGTCCCTTGGGAGCGATAAACGTTGTGATTGTAAGTGATAAACTAAAGGAGATAATAGACTGGCTTGCACCGAAGACACAGCGCGGAAGACCTTTATGGGAGAAGGATGTGCCTAGAGGAGCTTAGCGCAGCCCTCTTCAGTAGTAAATGAAGCGGATAAACATCAAGATCGTTAACCACGAAGACCTTTCTGAAAACTCTCCGCGCCTCCTCCAAATGTGGAGCATGCATGCCATAACGCTGACTGATATGGGTCATCAACACTACTTCAACACCTAGTTCTCTACCTAGTTTTGCGACGTACATGGAGGTAGCATGACCCGTGCGCTCTGCATCTATAGCCTCATGCTCGCTATAGGTAGACTCGTAGATCAGCACATCGACACCGTTCAATTTCAGAAACTTTAGTGAATAATCTTCGAGGATTCCGTCCGCACCATAGAAGATCCTTACAAAACGCGAATTTCTCCCCACCGGGCTCTTTACGTATATGCCCCACGACCGTACTGAGCCGTGCTTTAGGGGAAGTGCTACTACGAGGCTCTCCTTCACCGTTACCAGATGCTTAACATCACCATAAACATGTAGCCTGATAGAAAGTTTGTCGTGCTTATTCTCAATATTTCCCAATGCTAACTTCACTAACTCTTGCACACCCTTGGGACCTCCTATAGTAAGCTCTTTAAACATTTTCATAGAGTTCACTCGCATGTCAATGCTCTGAAGAAGAGGAGGGAGGCCGAATACGTGATCTCCGTGCAGGTGTGTAATGAATATAGCATCCAGCTTAGAAACGTCGAACCCTACCTCATTCAACCTTATTTGAGCTCCCTCACCGGCGTCTAATAGCATGTTACAATCATGCAGCTCTAATAAGATAGAGGAGGTCCAACGGTTTCTAGAGGGTGCTGAGGCTCCAGTACCTAGGAATATTATCCTGGGTTTCACCGCATTTCACCACATAGACCACGCGGGTAAGCGAACCATGAACCCAGTCTATATGCTTCGACCATATGCTCACCCTCATTGCTTTTACGAAATTATCGATCGCGAACTCTATATCAAGCGGCACTGCAAACACTATTCTGCCATTTGCCACAACCCTACAAGATTCTATTAAGAACTTTTTGATTAATTCTATTAGAGATGCTGCCAATGCTCTCGCCTGCCTTCCATACGGTGGATCGGTCGAAACACCGTTAACGGAATTACTTCTCAGAGGAATCATAGAGGCGTCTCCCTGAACAACATCTACACACCAACCACAACCATAGTGCTCCGAGTTTGTACGAGCGCCTTTAACACATGCGCCGTCTATATCTATCCCTATGCTTGTTAACCCGGCATGACATGCCTCTAAAAGAAAGCCACCAACGCCACAGAAAGGATCCAGCAACACGCCTCCTTCGCTCAACGCCGCCAGATTCACGTAGAGTCTAGCCAAGTGGGGTTTCATTGCGCCGGGTCTGTAGACCGGTCTCACATGGGGTGCACGCACTTCGAACGTCTTACTCAAGCTCCGCTTGTATATAGGTTTAGCTATTACGGCAACGTTTCCTACTAGGTATACTTGCGCCTCTTCACCATCACTGGTCTCGCAAAAGGCTCTTAGCTTCTTTGCTATTTCTCTACCAAACCCCCGTATACAGGTAAATCGTGCTCTTTCAAGAGATATACCAACACTTCTTAGCAACTGACATAACTCAGATACGTCAGCTTTAGTTATGGCTATAAGTTCTCCTACTTCCTTAATGAAAGCAGCTCTTTCTACAATTTTTCTCAACATTGCATGCCTAACGTTATGCAGTATCACAATTTCGTCTATTCTCACGAAACGCTGATCTATACCCAGAGACTCAAGTACAGATGTTAGTTCCGCTAAGGCGAGATCTACATGCTCGCCAGAAAGCCTTATGACAATATCTTTCTGATCATAGTTATTCATAGAAGCTCCTTCCTAAAGCACTTTTTCTTAGATGCTGAGCTACTAGAGGCCCTACGTCTACGATTCTTACATCTATTAATCCTTTAGTTCTAACATCTACAGTATTTGCTGTTAGCAGCATGTCAAGATGCGCATTTCTAAACTTCTCCTCAGCATTTCCTACAAGCAACGAGTGCGTTACTATAGCGATCACGCGCAAGGCCCCAAGTTTCTTAATCAATTCTACTGCTCGTGCAAGTGTTCCGCCGGTGCTAATTATATCATCGACAATCACCACGGTCTTCCCTCTAACCTCCAAATATTTCTCTTCGACGACTATATCCCCTGTCACTCTATCTCTATGCTTCTCCAAATATCCGTAAGGTCTTGATATAGTTGTTGCAAGCTCTTTGGCACGTGGAAGAGCGCCTTTGTCAGGAGAAAGCACAAAGTCTATTTCATCTCGCACACCTCCTTTTGTCGCCATGTATGAAAAGGGAAGTATGTTTATGTACTCAACACCTTGTTCTTCAAGGTACTCCTTGACTATCTCTGGTTTATGGGCATCCACAGTAATAATTCCGTCTATACACCATGTACACAAGCTCTTTAGAAGAGACTTAAGGCTTAGTGCCTCGCCCGGTAGAAACCTTCTGTCTTGTCTAGCATAGGCCAGATAAGGAATAACCACCAACACCTTTCCATTGAAATGCGAACACACTACCTCAAGTGCGAGTAGTAGCTCAATCCATTTACGATCTTGCTCGGGATACATACTCTGCACTATTATAATACTACTTTCGTTCTCAAACAAATGTGGTTCCACGCGCAGGTACTGTTCGCCATCCGGGAAGATCTTTGTGTGGGGAACCTCAATTCTACATCCGATTTCTTTACACAATGATCTTGCTAGCTGATCGGGCGTTCCACTTAACTTGAGCAGTAATGCCATTGACCGCCCCCAAACCCTAAACTCCCTAACCCAAAGGTAAAATAGTTTGGGTGGGAGGATCTCGGGGATTTCCGTAGAGAACCAACTCCTTACCGCTATAACGCTAACGAGCTTAGAGCAAATCCCTTTATCACTTTATTCTCCAGGAGGGCTAGCACTTGTTCTATGGTTTGCAGGATGCAACGCTGATTGCACGTGGTGTCCATGGGCAGTTAACGTAGGACCCAGAGCTGTACGGGAGCTTAGAGTAAGTCACGATGAGATTGTAGATCTTGTTCATAGAAATAAACCTGAACTCGTGTTTATGCATGGTGCGCCGTCCATTGAGAATAGCCAACTACTTAACCTGGCTAAGACATTGGCTAAGATTGTGCCAGTAGGCTTGAAGATTAGAGCTGATGCCCTCCTACGGAAGCACGATGTTCCTAACATTCTGTTCTCAGTTATACTTGTTGAGATCGTGGACGAGCACGAGTTCTCTAGTGAACTAATGCAAAGTGTTGAAAGTATGGCTAAGGGGAATGTACATGTTGAGATTCTGCTCGTTCTGCGCCCAGATGAGCATGCCATCAAGACATTGCTACTAAGGATGAAGGAGCTATGCGGTTCGAAACCCCTACCTTTAGCCATAAACATCGTAGCACATCACGAAGTAAATGAGTTTGCTCTTGTACAGTACGTGGACTTGATCCGAAAGGCAGGTTGCAGTTCTACAACATTTCCCGAGAGCAGTGTATCCGAACTAGCTTCAGTACTATGCCCATACTGCAAACACCCTGTTATAATACGGCAGAACGCACGCATAATCAAACTCATGATAGATAGCTATGGAAGATGCCGCTATTGCAATAATAGGATAGTATCTCGTATGCCCCGCATTTTACATAAAACACCAGTAAACATACCGTTAATGTAGTGAAGGAGGTTAAGCAAGGTGAATTCGCATGTACTTCATATACGTATTAGGCCCAGCAGGTTCGGGAAAGACTAGCCTCACATCAACTTTCTCCGAATGGCTAAAAGCGCAGAAAATGGACGTTGCAATAGTTAATCTAGACCCAGCTGTCGAGTGGGTTCCATACACACCTACTGCTGACATTAGAGACTACATAACTACTTGGGACGTCATGAGAAAATACAACTTGGGCCCTAATGGCGCACTTATAGCATCAGTCGATCTCTCGGTAAACCATGTCTACAAGCTCAGAAGCGAGATCGAGAAGGAGCAACCAAACTATGTAATAGTAGATACACCGGGCCAATTAGAGATATTTGCTTTCAGACCCGCGGGCAAGCTTTTGATAGAGCAGTTAAGCGGTGATAGTAAGTCTCTCGCACTTTTCCTCATAGACGCCTATTTTACTTCGAAACCCTCCGCTTTGGCTTCATTACTACTGTTATCCGTAGCGACAACTTTTTCACACGGATTACCACAAATAAATGTTCTTACTAAGATAGACATGCTGTCTCCGGAGCTCTACAAGAAAGTTTTGAAGTGGCTAGAGGACCCTATGATATTCATATCTGATATAACTCGCGATAAGTTACCTAAGCCTTATGAAGAGCTTGCTTACGAAACACCTGAGTTCTTAACATCTATAGTCGAGGAATTAATACCCATATCATCTGTTACTTGGGAGGGTATGGAGAGTCTATACGCAGCCGTTCAGAGAGTGCTGGCAGGAGGCGAAGATTATCTTACGGAAGAATACAGCGAGGTATGATTATTATTAACTTGTCTAACTTGAACAGTAGGAAAAGGGGCTAGAAACTTGAGCAGCATCGAAAACATATATCGTGAGGTCGCGGTCGCACGCGAAGAGCTTAAAAGCCTGCTCGAAGAACGTGAGTCTCTTCTACAAGATCTTGCAAAGGTCCGTGAAGATATAGATCATTTAATAAAGGAGATACGTAAACGTAAGGAAGAATTAAAGTCGTTAAATCAGCGTTTGAACGAACTACGGGCTTCGCTAAACTCTCTACACGAGAAAAGGCGTGAGTTACGTAGGAAACTGAGAGATGGCATATCATTACTACGCGAGAGGAAGAAACTCTTTCAAGCTTTTCAACCAGCCTTGAGAATTCGTATAGAAGCTGTACGTAGAAGAATTGATGAACTTGAATGGAAGATCATGACAACTCCGTACCTAGGCTTAGAGGAGGAAAATAGACTTGTCGCTGAAATAGCTCGGTTAGAGAAACAGCTAGAAACCGCCGAAAAAGCGCAGCAATTACAATCGGAATTGATGTCATTAAGACAAACTATAGGTGAACTTAGAAGTCAGCTCGAGAATGTTATTCAGCAAATAGAGGCTCACAGGAGTACCATAGGCGATGCCAAGAACAAACGGGAAACTCTTAAAAAAGAGATCGAGAATCTTGTTGCTGAACTAAACGAAAAGAAGAGACTTAGAGAAGAGATAAAACAGCGAATCGCGGAAATAAGTGCGAGCATACGTGAAAAGAACCGCACAATACGTGAGCTTCTTAGAAAAGCTAAAGAGCTCGAATTGGAGAAACAACGAGCTGAAACACAAAAAGTTCTGTCTACTAAGAAGAAAGCTGTTGAAGAGAAAGTCAAACGTGGTGAGAGGTTAACTTTAGAAGAACTGTATCTCCTATACGGAGTTGAAGAACATGAGTGACCTGGGGGTTAGTCGAGTACTATTAGTGTACATAGATTTTGACAACGATATTGGTCAGTGCGGCATAGAAACACCGATAATAGGTAAGGAACGTGTAATCGACTCTGCATTCAAATTCGCTATGTGTAAACCATCGGATTCCGATATAAATGCTCTCTTTGCAACATTAAGGCTTGCAGATGAACTTGCGAGAAAAGGTGTCTACGCCGAAGTAGCTATAGTTGGGGGTGATCCTAGAGGTGGTGCATGGGCGTTCATGAAGCTGACGCAAGACATGAAGCTCGTGCATGAGAGCACAGGTATCAGCAAGGCAATAGCAGTTTTTGATAGCGTTGAAGACGAAAAAGTTCTTATGATAATGAGGAATTATTTCGAAGTTGTAGGAGTGGAAACCGTTGTTGTAGAGCAGTCACGTTCTATCGAAACTGCGTATACGCTCCTAGCCAAGTACTTGAAGAAGGCTATTGAGGATCCACGGTATTCCAAGTTGTTTGTAGGATATCCAGGGCTAGCTATATTGATGTTCTCAGTGCTCGCATTATTTAACCTCATACGCGAAGGCTTGCTGGCATTCCTCATAGTTTTAAGCATAGCAATGATCGTCAGAGGATTTAACTTAGATGTGCATCTTTCCCACTTATCAAAGAGGCCGGCCAAGCTCTTGCTAACAGGACTTACCGCAATTACACTCTTTGCTGCGGCTAGCTTTACCGTTATGGAGCTATACACTCATATTCTAAGAAATGCCTCGCTCAGTATAGCCATAGCTAGTATACTCAAGAACTACTCGTATCTATACTTACTTGCTCCAGCAATACCTATTCTAGCTAAGGCGATAGGAGCGTTAATCAGAGGAAGCTACCGCACTCTTTTCTACATAGCTATATTAATAGATATCGTGCTTTTATATATGCTCCTCCAAGAGTTCAGCTATATGATACTGCTAACCTCTGATCCTACAATGAAAGTGAGCGAACTTGTAGTTCACGGTCTTGCAAGCTCTCTCCTGGTAGTAGCGATAATAGTTCTTACTGTATCCGCAGAGCTAGCAGTACGTGAATTAACCCGTAAACGCAAAAAAGAAGCACCCAACATTAACGTCCAAATCTCCTCTCCCTCCGCTGGTAAGACCGTATAGCTCTCCACAGGTCTATCTTCCTGAAATCGGGCCAGAAAACATCACAGAAGTAGAACTCGCTATAGGCTGATTGCCATAAGAGAAAATTGCTTATTCTAAATTCTCCGGAGGTTCTGATTACAAGATCGGGTTCCGCTAGTTCCTCCATATGCGAAGTATAGAGGTATTCGCTAAAAACATCCTCATCGATATCGCTTATTGCGAGCTTTCCTAGTTTAACATCTGTAGCTATTCTCTTAACAGCATCCACTATTTCCTGCCTACCTCCATAGCACAACGCTATATTAAGAAACCTCTCATTGTACGAAGACGTCTTCGACTCGAGTTGACGCACGATTTCCCTTATCTCTTCAGGCACGAGCTCAAGTCTTCCAAACACCTTAACTTTAACACCGTACCTTCTTAACAGATCATCCTTGTCTTCCAACAACTCTCTCAAACCCTTCTTAATTAACTCAAATAGCCTCTCCCTCTCCTTAGCAGGTCTATAGAGACAATTCTCATTCGACATGGCATAAATTGTGACAGCCCTTATTCCCAGCTCTAATAACCATTGTAGCACCTCTTTCAGCCTCTCGTATCCAAATGCATGACCATCTGAAGTATCCATTCCTCTTTTTCTAGCCCATCTTCTGTTACCATCAGGTATTATAGCTACATGTCTGGGCATGGGCCCCCCACTGATCTGCCTCCATAACCACTCTTCGTATAATTTATAGGCAAAGCTCAGGAACTTCCTCGCAAAGAATCTCGCTACTGGAAGACTCATTAATTTAATAGCGAATCCTATGCCTCGCCTGAACATAACCTTCCTCGTTAGAGTGATAGATTACCACATTTTAAAAGGCTTATAAGGTTGTACTCGAAGAGTATGCACAACGGGTCTGAAACATGGCTATATACCAAGGTAATGATCTTAGGAAGATTAGCGGTGGTAGAAAAAGACCCCATAGAAAGAGAAGGAAGTACGAACTGGGAAGATATCCTACGGAAACCACTCTTGATACAACAGATAAACGCGTAGTCCAACGTGTCCGCGGGGGGAATATAAAGGTAAGACTGAAAAGAGTCGCTTACGCAAATGTTGTAGATCCCGAAACAGGCGAAGCTAAGAAAGTGAGGATAATTAGAATTCTTGAATCTCCAGCAAACAGAGAGTTCGCGCGTAGAGGTATCATAGTTAAAGGCTCCATAATATTAACCGAGTTGGGCAGAGCACTAGTGACCTCCAGACCTGGTCAAGATGGAGTGGTAAACGCAGTACTGATGAGGTAGCAAAGCCCTGAGCCGAGATGGAGTAGAGCGTTTCTATATATTATGGCCTGCATATTTTGACAAGAAAATTAGCAGAAAAATGGGAAGAAAAGTACCTCTTTCGTTGGCTATAGAAAATCCTACTATCAAAGATATTCTTGAAGCGTGTAGAGAGCTTAACCTTTATTGTGAAGCTGAGGAGGAGCCACGATATCCACGTATGTGGCACATTCATAGAGGTAGGGTAAAGGTCCGTTATACAGGTTCAAAAACGCAATTGCTAAGGAATATTGCTAAGGCTATCATCAGCATAAAACAGAGGAATAAAGGTGTATAAAATGCTCTTTCTTAATTGTACCCAGACCCTTATACATACACGATAGTTACCAGTGCTTATCTAGCTACAAAGTTTTGAAGTGAAAGAATTGGTGATATTACCTAACTACTAACTTAAGTCTAAGCGGCTGGGTAGAGATAGTAATGGTTTTGAGCTCCTCAACTACTTACGGTGTTTAAGATGCGGAAACTGGGTGCTGTACTCCATATAACACCTTCAAATCTCGTAGTAGTAAAATGCACTAATCCCAAAGAGATACCGCCTCTGGGAGCCCATGTTATGGGAGCTGATGGCGAAGTTATTGGCAGAGTTGTGGATATTATAGGGCCCATTAGCTCACCATATATCATCGTTAAACCTCTTTCGCCATCAAAACTTAATGCCGTTCATCCCTCTACAGTGCTCTACTATAGACTGGTACCTAAAAGAAAGGGTAGAAGAAGTAGAAGGGGTCGAGAATGAGCTGCGATCCGGAACATATAGTGTTTGACGCTATTAGAGGAGAACAAATATGTATAGAAAGTGGTGAAGTGATATCAGACCATATCACTATTAACTCACCAGAATGGAGAGCGTATAACTACGATGAATGGCTTAAGAGATCCCGAGCAGGTGCTGCACATACATACAAGGTACATGATCATGGACTTAGTACAGACATAGACCTCTCAAAGAGGAAATACCGCGAATACTCTAAAATGGTCAAGTTACGCTACATACACCGTAAAATGAGAGTTTCCAAGAAAGATAAAAAGCTTGTTGAAGCGCTTGCAACGATGAATAGGGTATGCGCTATTCTAAGAACTCCCGAAGTTGTTAAAGAAACCGCTGGGATGTTCCTTAAGAAGATATTTGATAGCTTAACAGTTAAGAAGAACAAGATCAACGCTTACATAGCGGCCGCAGTAATCATAGCTCTAAGAAAGCACGGTATACCAGTAAGACATACAGAAGTTCTACGTTATCTTAACGTAAGCGCTGATGAATACTGGCGTGTAAGGGCGGAGATAAGCTTAGCTCTTGGAGGAAAAGCTGTAGCTCTTATAGATCCTAGAAGGTACATACCACAAATAGCCACAAAGTTAGGTTTAAGTGCAGATGTTCAACTTCTTGCATCAAAAATAATAGATATACTCAAGAAGAGAGGTTTTACCGAAGGCAAAGACCCCGTGGGTATAGCGGCAGCGTCTATATACATAGCTTCTATATTAATGAACGAGAAAAGAACACAAAAAGAAGTTGCAGAAGCAGCTCAAGTAACGGAGGTTACTATAAGAAACAGATACCGCGATATGATAGATAAATTAATGATAGAAGTAAAACTATAACGTAGTTAATGCAGATACACTACGCAGCTGTATTAGAACTATTTTAACCTCTTTATACTGAAATCTACCTCAACTCGTCTAAAACTCTTCTTCAGTTATTCATAACTACCGCTTATAAGCTTCAAAACTACTTATAGAATCGGTATCACTACCTCAAGTAGAATAAATAACATCACACAACGGTGCATGAACATGAGCTCTATGATTGGAGTATCTCTTTCGGCTGATGAACAATTATTGTATGAAGTGATAAAGAGAGAGACCATAAAGAATGGTGGCGTCCTTCAATCAAGGTTAAGAGAATTTACTGAGCTCCAAAACTACGATTCTAGGCAGATCGCGCGCTTAGTGCTTCGCCTAGTTAAAAAGGGTTTAGTGCGTAGACAGCCAGTAAGGCAGGATGGGAGATCCACGTACTTGCTTGAGGCTATACTAAGCCCATTACATACAATACGCATGCCTATTAAGATAGAGAACGTAATAGCGATACCCTGCTTTACATGCAAAGAACTTGAACGATGTAATGAAGGTAATTACCACAGCCCTACACGTTGTCCCTACTTGACACGTTTCATACAGACTATTTTATCGCGAAAAACTAGCAGTATCCATGTTTACTACTAGGAATGAATTATTGTCTAAAGGTGCTCTTGACGCATTCAATTACATCATTGTAACTGGCATTAGTTCTAACGCTATCCACATCCATGTAGCTTCGAACAGCTTGATACCCTTTTTCTCTAAGACACTGAATAACCTTACGAACCGAAGGCATGTTGACTTTTAAATAACTCGCTACCTTACTTATTCTAAAATACGGATTATCTATACAAACTTCAGTTCTTAAACTCTCAAGTATTCCCACGAGATCTCTTCTTGACTCTAGCCAAGGAATTCTCCTAGCTACATCTATCGCCTCACTAACAAACTCTCTGTCACTTAATCCTCCTATCCATATAGGACCCAGAACTTCGATCTTAGATAAGCATATTGGGCAACTTCTATTAAAATTCCTAGAATTCACACCCTGTACTACTCTTCTATAACCACATTTGACGCAATACTCTATGTATCCTAAGCACCGCTTGAGTACATCGTTAGCTCTCGAGGCTCCTTCGTACACTCTTACATATACCCGTGCGTAGTGTCGATGTACATAGCTCAGTAGAGGTTCCACAACCTTATCGATTACAGTTGCTGTTCTCGCTATGAAGCCAAGAAGATTCCTTAGCATCATCTCCTTATAAAAATCCGTTTTTATTACGTGCGATTGGTATCTACGCATACTTTTCCAAGGATACTTACCTCCTAAAGGAGCTAAATCGGTAGCTGTAAAACCGATTATACCTCCCTTACGCACTGCATAAAGAGCTGTGAACGTAAAAGGTGCTGGACTTCCATAAGGATCTACATCAATATAATCAGGTTTTAGACCAATTCTTCTAAGAAATCCGTGGAATTCATTCGCATCCATCCTAAATACCTTTACCTTGTGTTTCACGGTAGGATTAAGTTCAACATTCTTCTTCATAATGTTGAAAGCCGTAGCATCGATATCGTTAATAAGTACCTGCTCTACACCCCCAACTTCTAAAGCAATCCTAATTCCGCGAACACCTGTACCTGCTAGACTATCAGCCGCAAAACCTATTTTGACGTTAAGTGCCTTTAGAACTACTATCGTTGAATCTCTGTTCGAAACCATCGCTGGATTGTAAAAAACTGGTGCCCACGCAGGTTCGTAAACACCATCGCTTCTTCGGTATTTATCAGGATTAGGTACAAGTATCCTGGCTAAACCCTCCTTTTTAACAACGTATTCACTCACCATAAAACTCCCAGAGATTTCAATCCACTCTGCATTTTTGAGAATAGTGTTCATTCCTGTAATATGTACCTCGCTAACTCGTTTGGCAGACGGTCACGATTAGTTACATCGACAACAAAGAGTTTATAACCATGCTTTCGCACCCCTTCTAAAATCTGTAAATCATTGAATTTTCTATGAACGACCAGCATCCCACGTGAAACCTTCTTAATAGCATCAAGTATAGCACTCCTAAGCCTAGGTAATGATAACTCCATAGGCCCTAACTCATCTATTGCCAGTAAGTCAACCCCGTCTAGCATCGAGAGTGCTTTTAACCCTACCCTAAGTGCATCATCCTCTATCACTACGTATCTACCTATCCTCAAAGTACCCTTTTTACCAAATCTTGTAAGCATATCCGTTCTTAATGCAAGCCAGCCCTGTTCGCCACTCCTAATATCAATTATTTTGAAACCTATCCTGCCGCCCCTTTCCCTGACTTCAGGACACATAAAACCTGCTACACGAACCCCCTTCTCTTTAACAATGCTGAGGACCTTCATAAATATGGTTGTTTTGCCTATTCCCGGTCTGCCTGTTATAAGTACGTACAAGCCACTCACGCACGTGAACTTCTCACAAGTTCCCGCACCAAGTTCTTGAATCCTGCTGGTGACACAAACTGGACAGTATCAAACTCTTTATTCAAGTTCTTGCTTTCGCCTACAGCAACGGCCATAGCATTCATAACACTACTCATTTTCTCAACTTCCTCTATTTTCTTAATTCTTTCGCTTGTATACTTGATATTATCGCTCACTATCAGAATCCTGCTACCTTTCACTCTAGCTATTACATCGGGCGGCGAATAATTAAGTATAGCCACCTCGGCACCTTCCTTGGCCAAAGCTGACAACACCTTAGCCTCGCTATCTGTTCTAGGTCTAGCTTCAATACTTCCTTTGCTCTGAATTATGTTTGATGCGAAGAGATCTATTGAGGCAAAGACATGCTCGGCTTCCTCCGGAAATATCTCTAGTAATCTCTCCGCGGTTTCGATACTCATATCCATTCTCCCTTGCTCATGCTGGTAAAGCGCCTTCCTACTGATCTTAAGTTTCTCTGCCAGCTCACCTAGACTAAGCCCACGCCGAAGTCTGAGTTCACGCAGTTTCTTACCATCTATACGCGTATAGAGCGACCCCCTATACTCATACACGAAAATTTTGGCACCATTCAAATACAAAAGCATTGTTCTTTCGTTAACTATTTTGATGCCGTGTTTAACGTGTACAACTTCATCTAACACATCAATATCTTCTACATGATTAGCAACAGCAATCGCCGGCATCCCTAGTATTTTAGCTAAATGCTTGAGTTCTTCAATACACGAATGCCTCAGCGATAATTTGGGATATATTCTCAACAGACCTCTATCGCCAATCACCACATCAACAGCTTTCTTTGATGCTACTTCAGGATACTCTATCCTAACAACCTCTCTGAATTTCTTCTTGAGCCCTTCAACTATCCGCGACATCATTCCTTGATATTCTCTTAACACTAGCTTACTCTTCTTCATGGATACCTCTATTAATTAATTATGTGCTTCACTGGGTAAAATAAGCTTTGCTTAAAAGATCACTTCTTTCTATGATATATCGCGTACACCATAGCGTGGTCTCTATCAAAAGGCTCTAGATGCACTACGTCGACTATTTCGAATCCTCTTGCTTTGAGTGTTTCTATCTCACGTTTGTACACTTCGCTAGGCTCGGCAGTCACATCTATGCTCCTCGCCTTTATAGCCAATAGTAGCCAGCCACCATCCTTAAGGAACATATCGGCATTATCGGCTACTAACGATGCTTGTTCTGGCTGAGCAACATCCGCGTATAAACCATCTACTGTCTCTACTATGTACCTGTACTTCCTAGGCATCCTTGCATCACCCAATATTGGGATTAGATTCGGCCTTTCATCAGCCACAACAACAAGTTCTCTTATTACTCTAGGAGCAAACTCTACACCATAAACCCGACCATTAGGGCCAACAATATCTGATACATGGCTTATCGTGGTTCCTGAACCCGCACCTAGGTAAAGTATACGTTGTCCTTCCTTTACGGGGAGCTCTTTCAAACCTTTTACTAGAGCTGCAGCTAGCTTACTTCGATAAGCATTCCATTCACGATACTCAACACCCTCCCATTTGTAGAGGTGCTCACCGTACACTCTCCTACCTGGAACTAAGTTCTTAGTTGCAAGTCTCGCGCTTCCATCCTCTAATTCTACAACATACACGTTCTTGTACTTAGGGTGTTCGTATACCTTCGTTACAGCGGACAAGGAGAGTTCACCTCCTTCTTCTTCTCCTACCTCCTCTTCTCTTTACTTTCCTCTCTCTTTTCTCTTTCTCCTCACGCTTCGGGGGTTTAGGATACAGTTTCTTTATTTCTTCTATTCTCTCCATTAACTTCTTCTTAAGTTCATCTCCTATGTAACGTCCAGTGAAGTAATCTACTCTCGCTGCAATTGCGAGCTTTGTAGCGAGAGCCCTCGCTATTTTACCTCTCTGCCATCGTGGCGAGCGCCTTATTTCAGGAAACTGGAATATAACACCGTGCTTCGGAGGCTTACCTCCAGTTCTCAATGCTCTAAAGAGTGCCTTTTCGGCTCCCAGTACTTGAATAGTGCTCGCTGGCAGTTTAGCTAGCTCTTCAAGACTGCCTGCAAGGCTTAGTAATCTTGCACCGAGTAGAGGTCCTACAAGCGCTGTTATGTTCGGAGCAACTTCGCGCATCACATGAGCCACATACTCTGTGAGCTCTTGTCTTAAGCTATGAAGATCGAGCCATATTCCTGCGAACTTCTGTAACATCCTTACATCCATTTCCGAAAGATCTGCACCTATGCTCTTCTTAGCCACCTCTAATACACGCTTCGCCTTACCCTCAGAAATACCGAGTTTCTTTAATACCTCAACATCCATGTCATCCCTTAAGCCTATCTCAGCAACAATTCTCGCATACTCGTCATGTTCTTTTACAAGATCGTCAAGTTCAGGGAAGTGTATGCTGTACCACTCACGTAGTCTGGCAGCAAAGAGGTTCAAGGTCTTATCTATGTCGTCAATAGCTCTAATGGCTTGTATTGCCAGAAGGTCACGCTTCTGAGCATAACCACGTAGCTTCCTTCTAGTAAGTTCAACACCGAGCCTATGAACAAACTCTTTGTATTCTTCTTCAGATTTCGCAAACTCAAGCTTAACGGCTATTTCTGGTAGCTTATCACGAAATGCGATTATAGGTGCAGCACCACCCTGAACCTCAACTTTGAACCCTTTCTCAGAGAAGAATTTACCCACATCAGGATCCTCTATCACGACCATAGTCTCCTCAGGTTTGAACTTGCTGCTAAGTTCCTCAACTAACTTCCTCAGTGCTGATGAAGGTTTGCTTTGTTCTAGGTTTGCCAGCTCCTCTACTAACTTACCTATATCCTTGGGATACATAGCGCTTACAACTATATTACCCTCCTCATCTAGTGCGAATGAGCCTATCAATGTATCAGCGATGTAGAGCTTGGCCATTCCAGACACCTAAATTCTACCTCTTTACTACACAGCTCCCTATATATAGTCGTTGCATGCACAATCTAATACTGTTTTGCTATACACAGAAAAACAGGTTATGTCAAGGCACTATTAACCTATATAACCAACTACAGCTGAATGTTGCTTAGGCTAGCGTTACGCGGTGAAAGGATATGCCCTCGCATGGTTCATTAACGAAAGCTGGTAAGGTACGTAGTCAAACACCAAAGATACCGGCGAAGCCTAAGAGAAACCTCGTACCTAGAGTACGTAATAGAAGAGAATACTGGATAAGACAGCGTAAGGAGCAGGGTTTACCGGTACCCCCCGTCGTACCCCCGTCCTCGATAAAAATTAAGAAGAGTTAGAGAGTTCAATATGTTAGGTAACGGAAGTTATGTACGAACTTGAGAGTTCTCTTTTTACTATTGCCAACACATTTCAATTCCTGCAAAGCGTGAATAGCGTTGGAAGTCCGTGATCCATTACCGGGATATCAAGGCAAGATAAGAGAACTTTTAGAGAAGCAAGGTGCGCGCATAGGTTCTAGGATAAGAATAGTCAAGAAACCGGAAGTGTATATAGAAGGATTGTTAATGCCCAAGCACTCATTTAGCTCTCCTTCAACCATAGTTGTTAAGCTAGATAATGGGTATAATATAGGCGTTGCCGTAGACAGTAATACACGCGTAGAGATAATCGAGGAAAAAGTTAGAGTAAGAGCTCCCGAAAAGCCTATTGTCAAGCAAACCCGTAAGGAGCTCCCGAGAATCAAGATCATAAGTACTGGAGGTACAATAGCAAGCAAAGTTGAGTATGAAACAGGAGCTGTACGTCCAGCGCTCACACCAGAAGAATTAATAGAGTTGATACCTGAGTTAGCTGACATAGCAGTGATAAGCGCAGATGTACTGTTCAGCATATTAAGCGAGAACATGACCCCAAACCATTGGGAGACAATAGCCCGTAGAGTCTCTGAAGCCATCATCTCCGAGAATGTGGACGGGGTGGTCATAGCTCACGGTACTGATACTATGTCTTACACAGCTGCGGCACTAGCATTTGCGCTACAAAGATTGCCTGTACCCATAATTCTCGTCGGAGCTCAACGTAGTAGTGATAGACCCAGTACGGACTCTGCACTCAATCTCATCGGTGCTTCCATAGCTGCTTCTCGACTACCTATAGGTGAAGTAATGGTGTGCATGCATGCAACTCCAGACGATAGTACCTTGCTAGTTCACCGCGGTGTGAAAGTGAGGAAAATACATAGCAGCAGAAGAGATGCTTTTCAATCCATAAACGATAGACCTCTAGCTCTCATAGACCCTCTTGCTAAGAAGTATAAAATTCTGAATCCTAGGTATATTCCACGTACATCATCAGCTGAAGAACTCATAGTCAAAGCAAAATTCGACGATAAGGTTGCGCTGGTTAAAGCGTATCCGGGATTTCAGAGAGAAATCATAGATTTTCTAGTAGACAGAGGATTCCACGGCATAGTCATAGAAGGTACTGGGCTCGGGCACATAGCTACGCACACGTTAAGCTCCATCGCTAGGGCTATAGAGAACGGCGTAGCCGTAGTCATGACTACGCAGACACTCTTTGGAAGAGTAAATATGAACGTCTATACGACTGGCCGTGAACTACTTAAAGTAGGAGTTATCCCTGGGGAAGACATGCTTCCTGAGGTAGCTTATGTGAAACTTAGCTGGGTATTAGCACAGACACGTGTTCCCACAGAGGTCAGAAAAATGATTCTTACAAATTACGTAAATGAAATAAATCCCATACACACTGCTGAGTTGTATCCTAAGTGGAGCTGGTGATTATTCATGAGCAATGCAAGACCTAATTACAAGGACTTAGAACTTAGAGTAGGATTCGAAATTCATCAACAACTGGACACAGAGCACAAACTCTTCTGTAACTGCCCAACTAGGCTTGTATCTGATGAGGAGCTAAGGAACTCTCCACGTTTTGTAAGATTTCTCAGAGCAACTAAGAGCGAGCTTGGGGAGGTTGACGAAGCAGCAGCGTTTGAAGAGAGAAGAAAGAGAGTCTTTGAATACATAGCTCCGTCCCCAGCATCATGCCTAGTGGAATTGGATGAAGAACCGCCGCACGAAATGAATAGAGAAGCTTTACTAATAGGGATAGCAATAGCGAAAGCTCTTAATGCGAATATAGTTGACGAAGTTCACGTCATGCGCAAAATAGTTATAGATGGATCCAACACTGCGGGTTTCCAAAGAACCGCTATCATAGCCCTTGGAGGCTATATCGATGATCCTGAAGGACGTGTAGGAATACAAACTATAGCTATAGAGGAGGATGCAGCACGCAAGATCGAGGAGCGTAATGGCATTGTAGTGTATAGTTTGGACAGATTAGGAATTCCGCTTATCGAGATCTCCACTGCTCCTGATGTTAAAAGCCCCGAGCAGGCCAGACGAGTAGCTGAAAAGATAGGATTGTTGCTCAGATTAACTGGAAAAGTCAAGAGAGGCATCGGTACTATAAGACAAGATATAAATATTTCGATAAAAGGCGCTCCTAAGATCGAAGTTAAAGGCGTGCAAAGATTAGAGCTCATACCTAAGGTAATAGAAAATGAAGTGCGAAGGATCTTAGGTCTTCTCAAAATAAAGGAAGAGCTTTTGCAGAGAGGGGTTACGGAGGAGCAGATACAGAATAGAAAGCCTATAGACATAACGGACATACTTCTAAAGAGTAGCAGCGGATTTATCAAGAGGTCTATAAGAAGAGGGGCCAAGGCCTACGCTGTATGTTTACCGAAATTCGGCGGTATTCTAGGAAGAGAACTCCAGCTAAATAGACGTTTTGGTACCGAGCTCGCGGATTATGTGAGGCAATGGAGCGGTGTAGGAGGGCTTATACACAGCGATGAACTTCCCGGATATGGTATCGATAAAAACATTGTCGAATCCATTAAAGAGAAGCTGGGCTGCGGTGATAATGATGCTTTCGTGATAGTGGTAGATCAAGAGCCCAAGGCTTTAGATGCATTAAATGTGGTAAAATGGAGATGCATAGAAGCGTTGAGAGGTATACCACGCGAAACAAGGGCGGCAAATCCCGATGGAACTACTAGATACATGCGCCCTCAGCCGGGAGCTGCGCGTATGTATCCTGAAACTGATATACCGCCAATTACGATTACAGAGGAACTACTTAGAGAAGCAGAGAAGTACCGCCCACCGACCCCTGACGAGAAAGCTGAAGAGATTATTAAGAAATTTGCTATCAGCAGAGCGTTAGCCTGGCAGTTGATACACAGCGAATACCTGAACCTATTTGAAGAGCTTGCTACAGAGTTCGGCAATAAAGTGCCGCCAACAGTAATAGCCACAACATTGGTATCAACACTAAAGTCTCTACTCGCAGAAGGTCTAGACATCAACAAAATCACGGACGAGCACCTGAGAAAGCTATTCGCAGCCGTAGCTCAAGGCAAGATATCTAAAGAAGCTATTCCGGAGGTATTAAAGCTTTGGTGCAAAGAGCCCGCGCTTACCATCGATAAAATTATAGACAAGCTGTCTTTGAAACCTCTCACGTTAGAGGATCTTACAAGGATAGTGGACGAGATTCTTATGAAGCATCAAGATTACGTGTTAAGTAGAGGAGAAAGAGCGTTTGGACTTATCATGGGGCAAGTAATGAAGGTTGTCAGAGGTAAGATTGATGGTAAAACTGTAGCGGAAACTGTTAAGAAAAGATTGCATGAATTCCTTGAGAAGAAAATCACGTAGTACTCTCAATTTTAACCGAGGTCAGCCTGGTCTAGGCATCATCATAACAACATTGTTTTATCAGCGCCGGAGTTTCTCCTCATCCTAATAAACACTCACAATTTTCAGCTAAAATTATTGCTTTAGAACTATTGGGAGGAGTGAAGTACGAGAGGATACAACTATGCCATACGGATATGTAGATAGAAAGCTATGGCTAGAATGGCGTGAACGCGCATATTCAGAATTCAAACGTGATATAGATATAGGCTATGTAGACGAAGATATAGTTGAACTAATAGAACTAATCTTCAGGACAGAACACTATTTCACGATCAGTTCGTGTAGCGGTCGAGTAGTAGCGGTCGATGCTGAGTATCCTTGGCTTAGAACAGAGGGAGTTGTTCTATTCAAAAAGCATAGTCCCATATCTATGGCCGAATTCACGCGTTTGGTTTCTACACCTGTTCTATCCAGATTATGGCTAGTAGTTTCGGGTCCTATACTACACATTGTTGCTGATGGAATCGACCAAGCATACGAACTTCTGCGCAATGTTAGATCTCTAGGGTTTAAGCACAGCGGCATCATATCTTTAAGAAATGATGGCGTCGTCTTGGAGGTCATTAGCGGTATATGGCTTCCTATCCTAATAAAGGAACGTAACGTTATTATGCTCAATGAACAATCGTTCAGCTCTGTAGTTGAGCTTGTAAATAAAACCCTTATCGCTGCTAAAAAGAGGCTTCAAAGACTTAAAGATCTATTCAGCGAAGAGTCTATGAAACGAAGTTGTAAAGTTTAAAATTCTCTTTAGTAATTCATAGTAAGGTCATGGGGAAGATTATGGGCAGTGTATGGGATAAACTAAAACCATTAACGCCAGGCCAAGAGGAGATGTATAAAGCGCTCACTAACAAGAATTACGAGGTCTTAGGATTCTTTGGACCTACAGGTACTGGAAAATCGTTATTTAGCTTAGCATACGGTATTCAAAGTATCATCGATGGAAAGCATCAACGCTTCATAATTATAAAACCAGTTGTTGATATAGTTTCGGGTGAAGAGCTTACACTACATAAATCTCCTGAAGCGTTCATAACATCCGTAAAGAGCTATATCTATGACGTCATAGGATCGTTTATAGATAGAAATACAATAGAGAAGTTGATAGACGAAGGCAAAATAGTCATAGCAGATTCGCACTTCCTAAGAGGTCGTACATTTGATGAGTCGGTAGTATTTCTTGACGATATCCAGTCGCTATCGCCCGAGAGCATAATCGAGGCTGTAGTTAGGGTTGGCAGGAACAGTAGGCTCATTGTCGCTGGAGATCCAGCATTTCAAGCACTTCGGGAAGTTAAAGGTGATCCTGCAGCACTTATAAGGGAGGTTCTTATAAGTGAGGAAAGATCGAAAGTAGTCGATCTAGGAATCAAAGATATAGTCCGTGAAGGCGCTAAACGTGGTTTGCGCTTACTGCTCGAATATAAACTAAGGTCTAGAGAACTAAGCGAAAACGAGAAGAGGATATATGATGCTGTTAAGATGCATGCGCCAGATGCGGATATCATTACTGTTGTAGATATCGAGAGTATAAAGAAGCAGCTTGACATAGAGTCCGAACACGTTCCTGATGCCCTGATAATTGCTAAACATGGACACCTAGGGAGACTTGTCGGTAAAGGTGGTGAACGCATAAACAAGGCTGAGGAAGAACTGGGTAAGAGACTTAGAGGCATAGAGTTAACATTGGACTTCAGAGAAGCTATAAGAGCTGTTCACCCAACTTCCTGGATTTGGAAGCATATAGAGGAAGTAGACTTTGCAGGGCCAAACCTCCAAGTCAAGGTCTACGATGATGTTATAGGAGCCATGGTTGGTCAGAGAGGAGTCTATGTGAGGTTCCTAGACACGGTGTTTAGAAAGCTCATAGGTGTCGGTGTTCGAGTTATAGCTATAGAGAGGACTAAGACTAGTCGAAAGCGTAGATAATAAGCTCAACTATTCAACACTTTTATATCCAACACCACGTGATACCTCCGTGGACCTACACTACGGATAACATGATGACCCGAGAGCGCAAGCTTAACGCCATAGTTTTCAGCTACCCGTACGTAATTAGAGAATGCTTTAGTTACAGCTTCTCTCTTATTACCAGCATTAACAAACTCGTGAGCATGAACATACGCCCCACGTTTAAGAACCGGAGCTCGAAGAAGTTCTTTGAATGCTTCTAGACTGAGTTCCGGACAGGGAAGCAACGCTCTATCAATATTCCTAAAACTTCGGGCTAGGATAAGGGCATCGCCATGTATAACTTCGTTAAAGGCTTCAACTTTGTTTAGTTCTACATTCTCTTTAAGATACCTAACAGCAACGCTATTCAAATCAATGGAGATCACGTAGACAGGGTTAACGTATTTTGATATTATTATAGAATACCCCCCTATGCCTGCAAAAAAGTTAGCTATGATCTCATCTCTTCTCACAAGTCTTGCCGTTCGTATGTGATCGTATCCTAGTACAGGGGATATGTAAACTTTACGTATATCAAGTTTGAACCTGCAGCCATGTTCCTTATAGATAGTCTCACTACGAGCCTCTCCTGCCAAGTGAACATATTCACGTATGCGTTCAGCTCCTTTAACAGGAGATATGGCAACCCACACACTCCTGATATATGGCATTATCTCAAGAAGTCTTTCGGCAATAGGTTTAAGGATATGTATCTCAATGTCAAAAGGTTTCCTTATAACAACTAAATCCCCAATTATCTCTATTCTTTTCCAAAGCTTTGCTGCTACATCCTTACCTACTGTTTCGGCTGCAATCTTCTTAAGCATGTGCTTATTGAAACTGGAGCTTACGTTCATTCAAAGAACCCATGCTCTAACAGCTTTACACAGCTCCTCTAATATAGGCCGCGCGCGTTTTATAACTGCGCTTCCCACCATAAGGTTCTCGCCCTTATCAACAACAACCTCGCCCCCGACGATCACACTCTCTATAACGTAGTCGCCCTCAACAATCGCTTTATATAAATCCCTGGCACCGCTCACAATGAGAGGCCATGATGGCGGTTCACGGAAGTTCAGTATTATGAGATCCGCGCTTGCTCCCTCTCTAATTTCACCTATCCCCAAATCCGAGTTTAAGTAGTTCCACGTAGTCAAGGCTTTTAAGCTTACTTCATAGGGATCCCCACTAGCGATAGACATAGACTCTAACAACCTAAGCATTATTGTTGTTGGTGTCGAGAAACCTCTCTTTAATACTCCAAAACCATCGCCTTCAACATATTCTTTGTATTCGTCTACTACAACCTTCTTAACCCGTTCATCTGTATGGCCAAGCACTACAATATTTCGCGGAACTCTCTCTCCCTTTAGCAAGTTGCTTCGTACATAAATATGATACTCGGGATATCTGCCAGCTAAGTTATTCATAAGGTTAGCGTCACCCACTAATGCACCAAAGCCAACAATAGCCTTAGATAACGCGTCAGGCTCCTTAACCTCTTTGGATGCTTTCTTAAGCTCTGAAACCACTTCAGCCTCATCAGAAGCTTGAAGAACTATGCGCGTCCTTATCCACGCCGAAGACGAAGCACGTGCTAACATACGTGCAATGAAGGGCGTTCTTGCGAATGTGACAACACCTGTAAACCCTTTGGATTCTAACGATGCCAGCAAAGCCTCGAAAACTAGATCGAGCTCCTTTCTAGAGAGTACTTCCTCAATATATCTTACAAGTTTATGTTCGTCATAATCCACGTGTCTGAACAAAACCCTTAAAGGGTCCATGAACCCTAAAGAAAATCCTGGCATAACCACCCTTCCGCTTCCGTCGATTATGTACTCAGCGTATTGATACTCCTCAGGGGGCTCTCCCTCACTGACCGAAATAACCATACCGCGATCTATGTATATGTACGCGTTCTGTATAAGGGGTCTATCACTGCTCAAAGTTACTACTACTGCGTTATCTATCAGTATCCTCATAGCACATAACCCACAGCTATTTAGATATACGGACTGGAACTTAGTCTTAACCATAGTCTGTTGCGCTATGCCTCCTATAAACCTGTTTCAAAGAAAGAATGATGGTGGGATGTATACAGTGGTTAGAATTAAACGCGATGAATTCAAACGTTTGGTTGCATCAGCTCTCGACGATTATCTAAGGCAATTATACGAGTACAATAACGTAGCCAAGAAATTTAGCGTATACTTGAAACCCGTTCACATAGTCACCAAGAGAGGAAGTAGAATTTACATATACATAGCAAAGTACTGGTACAGACTTGAAAAAAGCAATGGAAAGTTGAAGTGGATTTATATAGGCACCTCCAAGCCGCAGATACAGGGACTGCCTGAACCTCCACCACCATTAATAGATAAGATACCCATTGAGATGGATGGAGAGTACGTAGATGTGGATGACACTATATACGAGGCACTAAATAGAATATCAAAATCTAAAATCTTAGATAAGGAGGACGGCGCTCATTGATACGTTTTCTTACATCTCTTATCATCGCGTTTATTGTGCTTAAGAAGTCCTCGGGCAATTTTCTAAACAATGGCATGGGCTTTTCGATTATGTGGCCTTCTTGTATTTCAATTTCGAAAGCCCTCCTCAATGCTCCGCGCGGAATTTCATCGCCTAAACGCAACATCCTCCATAATTTCGTTGAAGCTTTAGGAGTGAAAGGTGCTAACATCAACCCTAAACCTTTGACTATATTCACTAAGAGCGTCATCACGCTACCGGCTTCATCCTTACTAAGCTTGATTAACTTCCAAGGCTCACGTCTGTTAAGGTAAGCGTTACATTCTCTCGCTACGTTTAGAATATTCTCCGTAGCCTGCTTTATCCTAGTATCATACATTCTATTCTTGTACTCCTCAAACTCATGCTTAACAATAGAGAAAAGCTCCTCATCTTCGCTCGCTAGCTTCTTGATTCCAGGTACTTTCGCACCAAATCTACTATAGATGAATGTTAGAACTCTATGGATAAAGTTCCCTATATCATCATTGAGCTCCGTGTTGACTATTCTATAAAATTCGCGCCAAGTAAAGTTCACATCCTTGCCCTCCGGTCTTAACCTCATAAGAGCAAAACGCCAATAATCAACATCAGCGATCTCTAGTGCCTCATCTATCCATACACCGATACCCTTACTCTTACTAAACTTTTCACCTTCAAACATCAGATATTCCGTAGCTGATATCTTGTAAGGCAGTACATAGCCCTCTCCCGATGCTAACAACATTGCTGGGAGTATTATGGCATGAAACGGAATGTTATCTTTTCCTATGAAGTACACAGTGCGTGCATCCGCATTCTTCCAATAATCATAGAACTTCTTCAATCCTTCTTCTCTACCAAACTCCTTAATGAAATATTCAAGTGTTGCAGAGAGATATCCTAGAAGAGCTTCAAACCATACATATATGGTCTTGCCTTCAGCTCCAGGAAAGGGAGCTGGAATACCCCATTTATTATCCCTAGTTATACTACGCGCTTTGAGGCCTTTGTCTAACAACGAGAAACAATAGGTTTTTACATTTTCATCTATAGTTCTGCTATTTTTAAGCCACTCACGTACTTTATCTTCAAGTTTCGGCAAATCAAAGAACCAGTGCTTCGTACTCATAAATGTAGGCCTAAAACCACAGAAAACGCAGCGTGGGTCAATAAGGTCTATCGGATCCAATAATGTCCCGCATTTATCACATTGGTCGCCCCTAGCATACTCATAACCGCAGAACGGGCACACACCTTCAACAAATCTATCTGGAAGAAACATTTTCTCATTTTCACAATATGGCATGACTATATTCCTTGAGAATATATAACCATTCTCAAGCATCTTATTCATGAAATGCTGAACGAACTCTTTATGTATCGGGTTCTCAGTGCGAGTATAATTGTCGTAACTCAGCTCCCATTTTTTAAGGAGTTCAACTATGTACCTATGTGATTCATCTGTGAATTTCTTGGGGTCCACACCTAACCTCAGTGCCTCTACCTCAATAGGCGTCCCATGCTCATCACTTCCGCTGACAAGAAGCGCTTCCTCCCCCATAAGCCTTAGGAACCGCGCAAACACATCAGCGCTAAGGAGACTCCCTACTAGCGTACCTAAGTGCGGCACGTTATTAATGTAGGGCCATGCTGAACATATAAGCCATCTCACTTTGAACCCCTTCAATACTTCCTTCACTTCACTACTCTAAACCATACACCTTATAACCCTACTTCTGCTCTGGAGAATTAAAATAGGGTGGTACGAATTAATGAAAGTTCTTTTAGCAGTTGCCATGGGCAAAAACCTCGATGAACTATGCCAAGCCATGTTAGGCGCACCTCTTCACGAAATATTTGATCTGTACCCCGAAGATGTTCTGATTAAATATCTAAACGACCTTAAAGATATTCTAGAAGGTAGAAGCATTAAGTCTAGTTATCCTTCTGACGAAACTTTAATCCATATATTGTACCTACTGGTACTACGTTCAAAGTCCCTAGCGCACCGCTTTCTCACATACTTGACTAAAGCAACATCGAAAACGCTTTCAAATTTATTGGACGAAGAACTTCTTCGTATAGCAAAAAGTTTGGGATTAAACTTCAAAATCGATAACAGATGTGACGAATATATCATCGAATTCGTAGACGAGAGAGGAAGAAGCTTGACAAGCTGCTACAGATACTCGCTACCTTATTACCAATATATTGAAGCTACTCTGAGATTATCGAAAGACCTTAAGTGGAAATTCACGAACCAGTATGTAAAGAAAGGAATGGTTTATCTACGCGATAAGAGACAAGTTGTTAGAATAATTGAAGAAGCCATGCTAAAGAGAACCGTAGATCATTTGGACAAGCTGATTACCGACAATACTGTTGTTGAAGTGCTTAGCAGGAGTATCCCAGAGAAGCTACTTGATAGAATAAAGGCGTTGAGTAATGAATTAGCATACTATAGCACACCACTACACAACAACACAGCGAGAAGTACTTCCAAAGAATTTGAATCGGTAAATTCAAAAGAGCTCAAGATAGAGAGCTACGAGCAGCTCGAGAATTTAAAGCCTTACTTTCCTCCATGCATTCAACAGATACTTGATAGACTTCTTGAAAAGACTAATCTGTCTCATCAAGAACGGTTCGCTTTGGCCACTTTCATGATAAACATAGGTGTTGAGCTAGAATTATTACTTGAACTATTTAAACTAGCTCCAGACTTTAATGAACGCATAGCACGATATCAGATCGAGCATTTGGCAGGTCTCAGAGGTTCTAGGAAAAAATATCTGCCTTACAACTGCGATACCATGAAGGTTATGAATCTTTGTGTATCAGAATGCGGTGTTAGAAATCCATTGACATACTTTTACCGTCAACTAAGGCGTGTTAACAAAGTTAAAAAGTAACGGTCGCCTGATAAACCGGTTCACATCTTCGCAGCCAGATAATACCTAACGCTGCCACCTACAGCTACCTCGAACTCTATACACAAAGGAGCTTCCTCACCGTACTTTAACTCGGCAGAAGTAGCTAGCCTTAGTATATCCACAATCTTCGACATAAATTCCGAATCGTAGGGTACCTCTGCTTGTTTTTTAATGTTAATTGAAACGAGTGTGCCTGCCTCAGGTGTGAATCTGTAATTAACTCTTTTAGTATCATAATCAAAGAGCGTTAACTCATTTTGTCCTCTTACTCCAACACCTATGGTGTCAGCTACAGCTGAGAGCTCAGCAATAGCTTTTCTCAAGGCGTTTGCCAAAACCGTTGCCTCTACATCAAATTCAACGTTTATCTCGGGAATATCCTCGCTTATGACCTCGATATTCCTGAACCTATACCTTCTAACAGTGGTACCTTCAAGTAGTATTTCCACGTATTCTTCATTTGCAGCAAAAGTGATCCTGTCGCCCTTCTTTATATGCTTAAGCACTCGTGTCAGGTTCCCTATAGACGTACCTATGTTGATCTCTTTCTCCGCGGAGAACTCCTCAAACGCTTCTGGCGCCAATTCGACCCTTAGCAAGGCTATCTTACCAGGATCAAGCGCGTTAAGCTTCAACCCCTGAGGGCCAACTATTATTGAGACTTCATCGACAAGTTCGGCAACTGTCTGCAGTATGTAGGTGAACTCTTTAGCACTGGGATAAGAGAACTTTATAGCTGGCTCGATCGTTAGATTTGTACTCACTACTGCTCCCCAGAACAATTTTTAAGAATGCAGAAGAATATTTTTAGGTGAAGCCATTTAATGATGAAGCGGCAAATTCTGAGGCAATACCCCTACGTGATGAACCGTATGAGTGCTGAATACGATCAGTAGTTTCACTGAGGTCTGCCACAGAGCTTGTACACAAACTTCAGACATATTCACAATAGTTCTTGAATACTTCTACCACCACGGATGAGCCATGAGATGCCCATATTGTGCGTCAGAGCACTTGGTATGGGATCTCTCAACAGGTTCAGTAATATGTGCATCTTGTGGCACAGTGATAGATGTTATATACGATGTCAGCGCCCCAGCATACTCGACAACCTTAACACGTGCATATAACCACAGCGTAGTACAAGCTGTGCTCTACGGTGAGAAAAAACGTTTGATGAAGAAAAGGCTGAGCTCGTTAACGTTAAGAACATCCATTTACATGAAGTTAAAAGAGAGAATTCGTAAGGGACGTATAGTCAACGAGAAAGCATTCGTAGAGCTAGTGCAAGGCTTAAGACCTCATGTGCACGTTGTCGAACACGAGCTAGATGAGCAGCTTAGAAGAAGGTTATCATCCGATCTATCATATCTCGATAAATATCTAAGAATTATCGATAACGACCCTATACTTTCATCAAGAACCTTTAGAGGTAAAATAGCGCTTGCAATGATGCTTCACCATCTTGATGTACATGGAACGATAAATCTCAAGAACATAGCCAAGGAGCTAAGAATGAGTATAACGCATCTGAAGAGGCTCGAAAAACTCATTAAGGAAAGGATTAGAAAGAAAGGAATTACTGTATGACCCCCTCTTAGCTACTTAATGTACATCAAACTTAATTGATTACATATACAGTTAACTGGAGGGCATTGCTAGTAGGTATTGTTAGTGATAGTCATGACAACCTAAAAGTTGTAGAGAAAGCGGTGCCCATGCTAAGAAGATCGGGTATAGACTTGCTGATACACTTGGGAGATATAATATCACCATTCACCTTGTTAAAGTTTCTTCAAATAGAATGCAGAGTATTGATACTTATAGGAAACAATGATGGCGACCTACTGTCATTACGCGAAGTTGCTCATAAAGCAGGTGCTACACTTAGGCATTATAGCCACGTAGTAGAAGTAGACGGATTCAAGGTTCTGTTAATGCATGGACAAGGTTCTGCGGAGCAAACCTTAGAGATCGTGAACTCGCTGGCTCGATCCCAATCTTTTGATGTTGTGATGTATGGTCATACACATAAAATCGATATTAGAACTGTTGGAAAGTGCCTCGTGATAAATCCCGGTGAGCTTTGTGGATATCTAACAGGCAATTCCACATTAGCATTATTCGATACCAGCACCAAAAAAGTTGAGATCATAAGTATTGAGTAATTCAACTACTCTCTTTAAGATACTTAGTACTCAGTACCAAGGTTCTTGGATGATTAGCTTTGGCTAGGTCTAACCTAGACACAGTTGTATGTTTTGGCGAGTTCTTTATCTTCTGAGGATCTCGGTACGCCTCTTTAGCTATTTCTATTAGTGCTTCCACATACCGTTCAATATCATATATGCTCTCAGACTCGGTCAACTCAATCATTAGAGCTTCCTCAACTATCAGGGGGAAGTAGATTGTTGGAGCATGAAGTCCTCTATCTAGTAATGCCTTAGCCACATCCTCAGCAGTAACACCAACATCTTTCTTCAACTTACGTGCGCTGAACACTACCTCATGTTTTCGAGGTCTAGTACCGTAGGGTAATTCGTAGAATCCGCTATTGAGGAGTTTCTTCATTAAATAGTTTGTGTTGAGTACACTCACCTCGCAAACTTCTCGGAGTCCTTGAGGTCCAAGCATTAATATGTATAGATATGTCCTTAGAAGTGCGATTATGTTTCCGTAATAAACTCTCATCATACCAATACATTTATCGCAGCTATAATCCCATACAAACCTCCCTCCCGAACGTGTTAATAAGGGCCTTGGAAGATAGCCTTCAAGCTCCTTCTTTACACATATTGCAGCACCTCCTGGACCGCCACCGCCGTGAGGTGCTGAGAATGTCTTATGTAGGTTGAGGTGTACGATGTCGAACCCCATGTCTCCTGGACGAGCAACTCCCAGAATCCCGTTTAGATTTGCTCCATCATAGTATAGCAACCCACCAGCTCCATGGATTATATCCGAGATTTTATCTATATGTTCCTCAAAGAGCCCTAACGTATTTGGGTTAGTTAGCATTAAGCCTGCAGTACGCCTAGATACCGAGGCTTTCAGGGCCTCGGTATCTACATTACCATTAGTATCTGTAGGTAGTGTAACAACCTTAAAGCCCGCCATCGCCGCACTTGCAGGGTTAGTACCGTGAGCACTATCAGGAACCAACATTTCATCACGGTTCTCTCCACGATCAATATGGTATTGACGAATTATAAGAGCTCCCGCAAGTTCACCAGCTGCACCTGCTGGTACTTGAAAAGAACAACGATCCATACCCGTAATTTCTTTAAGCCACTGCTCTAGCTCCCAAAGGATCTCTAAGAGCCCTTGAACTAACTCCTCGGGAGTTTCGGGATGCAGTTCTTCGAGAACTTCGTTCTTCACTACAACATCGTTGATCTTCGGATTGTATTTCATTGTGCATGAACCTAGGGGAACCGTTCCAGTATTAACACCATAACTTTCTTGGCTAAGCCTCACATAATGCCTAACAACTTCTAACTCTGGATATGCGGGAATATCGATGTCTCTTCGCACAATCTTTTCCGGAAGATAATGATTTACATCAACATCCTTGAATTCATCTTCGTAAGGCAATACATGCAGCAAGTTCTTGAAACCCTTCTTTAACGGAATTATATCTTCAAGCCATCTAGCTTGCCTCCATATGTTCACGCTTGATCACCTCCCTAAGACTTTCTACTAGCTTATCTATGTGGCGCTTCGAATGCACTTCAGTCACGCAGAACAAACCTACATCGCTATATTCAGGTTCATACCGTGAGAGTGGTGTGCCTCCTACAACACCTTGTTTCAGCAACAAATTGAAGATCTGCTCATATGCTCTATTAAATCTCAACGGAACTTGTTTGAAGTATTTAGCTCCAGCAAATAACAGTCTCACGGAATCCGCTAGCTTAGTAGACACTTGCTCGATGAGGTAGACTGTTCTCGCAGCTATGCTTCTAGCCAATCGCTTTAGCCCAGCCCCGCCCATGTACGTAACGTAGATAGCTACAGCTATAGCAGCTAAGGCACTGTTCGTTGTTATATTCGAGGTTGCACGTTCTCTACGTATATGTTGTTCGCGTGTTTGAAGCACTAAAGCAAAACCTCTGCTTGTACCGTCTAGAGTAGTAGTCATGCCTACGAGTCTTCCGGGTAGCTGCCTGATCAATCTAAGGTCTTTACGGGTGCCCAAGATCCCTAAAGTCGAACCTCCGTAGTAAAGCCCTAACCCCAACGGCTGTCCTTCGCCGACGACTATATCAGCGCCATATTCTCCTGGTGCTTTAAGCACACCCAAGCTTATGGGATCCGCAAAAACAATGAATAAGCCTCCCTTCCTGTGTATCAACTCCGCTTGTTCATCGATCTCCGACTCGATACTTCCGTAAAACGTAGGATTAGAGGTCACTAATGCCGCTGTTTCTCCGTCAACAAGCGTATACAAGCGACTCAAGGAAGTAGTACCTTTATCAAGATCGAGAGGTGCCTCAACTATTTTAACTTCTAGGCCTTTCAGCCACGTACGGAGAACGCTCATTTTCATAGGCCCTATGCCCTTCGATACAACAATTTTACGCCTTCTAGTAGCTCGCAAAGCCATTCTAACTGCTTCAGCCAACGCTGTAGACCCATCATACATGGACGCATTAACAACTTCAACCCCGTAGAGCTCCGTCATTAAGCTCTGGTACTCAAACAATGCTTGTAGCAATCCTTGGTTTATCTCGGGCTGATAAGGTGTATATGCTGTATAGAATTCATCGCGTAACAAAAGCGATTTCACAACTTCAGGTACATAGTGCAAACAATATTCTCCGCCAAGAAATGGTGGAACTTCGTATCTATACACACGACGTAATTTCTCCTCAAATACTTTCTTCGCCTCGAGCTCGCTCAATGGTTTCCCCATACCCACTTTGAGCAGGTGTTTAAGCCTATACTTCTCCGGAATGTCCTCAAACAACTCCTCTATACTGTTCACACCTATTACGCTGAGCATGTACTTCTTTATCTCGGGATCGCTATTAGGAATCCACGGATGAGGCATCAATTTTCCCGTTAACGACTAAATTCGCTAAAACAAAAGCTTATGTCTTCCCAAACGACGAGTACGTAAGGAGGTCTTTCATGAGTGCAACACCGCTAATAGACCTACATAAAGCGTTGGGGGCAAACCTTGGCGAGTTTGCTCATGTAAAAACTGCAATGGATTATGGGGATCCAGTAAGTGAGCACATAGCTGCAAGAACAAAAGTTGCTATATTTGATGTAAGCCACATGGCGAGGATTAGGGTTAAGGGTAACGATGTTTTACAATTGCTTGACGTGTTAGTACCTAAGGCCTTAACAGAACTAAGTCCAGGAGTGATGTTTGGCCCTACAGCTTTTCTAAACGAAGAAGCAGGGTTTAGAGACGATGTCATGGTGTACCCATTAGCTAAGGACGAACTCATGATAGTTGGGAATGCCGTCAATAGACAAAAAGATTATGAATGGATAGGTCAAGTTGCTGAGAGCCGCAATCTGTCCGTAGAAGTTGAAGATATCACCGAGAACACAGCTATGATAGCGGTACAGGGACCCGAGACAGCTAAATACGTTCAAAAACTTGGATTAAGTATAAATGATATTCCGTGGATGAACTTCAGAAAAAATGTTCGTCTGAAGTACGGAGAGCTTCTTCTGGTTAGCAGGAGCGGGTGGACGGGCGAGGACGGGATCGAGATCATAGGCGAGCCCGACACCGTAGCGGAGATCTTCCGAACACTTGTTAAAATGGGAGCTAAACCTGCCGGTCTGATAGCACGCGATACCCTTAGAATAGAAATGGGCTTTAGACTCTATGGAGCAGAAATTGATGAGAACCTAAACCCACTGGAAGCCCGTTACTGGGTGTTTACGTACGGCAAAAAGACTTGCATAGGCTGCACTAAACTCAACGAGATATTGAGGCATGGATGTAGCAAACAGCTCGTAGGTCTAAAGATGAAGAAAGGAGTAAAGTTCATTCCTCGGCACGGTTACAAATTGTTAACATTCGACGGAACTGAGGAGATAGGATACATCACTAGCGGAGCGCTTTCGCCCACATTAAATCGAGTCATAGCTTTGGGCTACGTAAAATCGAGTCACGCAGTAATGGGGCTTCGAGTCATCGTAGAGATAAGGAGGAAACACTATCCTGCAAGAATAGTCGATTTTCCGTTTATTGAGAAATAGCTAAGAAAAACTGATAAACTACTTCAAAGATAGTAGAAGTAACGAGCAGGTGGCCGCGGTAGCTCAGCCCGGTAGAGCGCGGGACTGTGGGCTTGGTAGGAGAGGCAGAGATCCCGAGGTCCCGGGTTCAAATCCCGGCCGCGGCCCTCACAATAATCTACAACCACGTGGTGTTTCCGTATGGCACGCTCTAAATACACACAATATCGCAAAGTAGTCGGATCACTAGGTCTCAGACAATTAGATGTTTATCGTATCGAAAAAGGTAGAAAGGAGATACTAAGACTGCAAGATAAGCGCAGTGGAAAGATAATAATAGCCGAACTACCCAGACCAAGAGATGAAATGAACCTGAAAGAATTTGAAGAATATCTAAAGAAGCTTGTAAGCTCTAGGTAGCCTTCGACACGTTTATGTGCCCCGCCTAACCGCCCTCCCCTCATAT
>QMWT01000001.1 GCA_003661775.1 Thermoprotei archaeon | reverse complement strand
CTAGGAACCGGAAGTTGTCTCTAATCCACTTCTTAGAAGACTCTAACACTATTCTGCCTATGGGCACAAACTCCATACCTGAAGCTGTTTTGACGAAGGCGGTTGCCCTTCCTGATACGATTATGTATATTGGGTGGAGTACTTCGCCACCTCCAAATACAGGTCTTGCCTGTCCTCCGACAACGAGTACCTTGTCCACGTTGTGGTGAAGAATCATTCCGTATTTCTCTATGTAGTATTTGCTCAAACCCCTGCTAACAGCTTCAGCAATTCCATCAGCTATGTAGTCGGGATGGCCGACTCCTTTACGTTCAGCGATTTCAACTTTAAGACTCTCTACGCCGGGCCATCTATATTCTGAAATAACTATGTTTTTCTTGGCCATCTGCACCACCTGCTTGTAATGATATCTGTTGGGATTTCCTCTCTGCATAACTATATACTTATCGTTCCTGCTCCGCGATATTAGGCTCCTACACTATTGTACACGCTGGGTTATTCACGTGCTATGCGCTTAGCCAATGTGTAGACTCTCAGGCAGGCATCGAAATAAGGACAAACCTTACACTCAACTCTATTTATATCGAACTCGAAGCTTATGGGGCATCTGCGCGGTAGTCTCGTCCTACTTCTGAGTGGGGAAAGTCTTCCTCTACGTTGCTGGTTGCTCATAGTAAATCACCTAAGCAACTACTTCCTACTTCGTGGTTAGTGACTGCTTCATCTGTGCCTCTAGATAGTCTGTGCATATGTACAGTATTTGGCTTCCCCTTATCAGCACCCTCCCGTAGCGTGCAACCACAGTTTCGCCGCCGTCAGAGTATTCTGTAGCATCTTCTAATACAACATTCATTGTCTGATCTGTCATCACGAGCTTTCCCACGAATTCGTATCCATCCTTAACTTTCACCATCACGACCTTGTTAGTAGCGCTTCTCAACACCTTCATAGGGGTTACGTTGGGTCTCGAAGTACTGCTCATGACGTATCCCTTATTCAAGAGCTAGAAGAATCTAGTGATTTAAATCTTTTCTGTGTATCACTCTATAGGAGACCTAATGCAGGGGATTACAGTTATAATAGAACATCTGGAGAGCTGCCTTAACAGATGGATACTGAGCGAGTATAGCTATGTAGCAAGGTTATTCCGCAGAGACCTGGTATTCACAAATGTTAAGGATCCACGCCATAGAAGAGCGCTATCTGAGCTAGGCAAGGTTGTGGAGAAAAGTGTGACAGAGGTTCTAAGTAATAGAGATGATGTCCTTGTGCTAGATCCTTGGGCAGACCAGCCACTAAGGTGCGAGGATCTGGGTAAAGTAAGGTATGTCGTTATTGGGGGTATAATGGGGGATAACCCGCCAAAAAGAAGGACGAGTACACATATTTCATCTAAGATGCCCAGAGCTTTCAAGAGAAGCCTTGGTCCTTGGCAATTTACAATAGCGGGTGCAGCATACGTACTAAAGGAAGTTATATTAGGTAAAGAATTGGAATTGATAGAAGTAACGAAGGGCATCAGAATACCCCTTAGGCTTGGACGAGGTATAGAAGGCGAGATAGAGCTCCCATACGCATTTCCTACGGTCAACGGAAGACCAGTACTTCCAGAAGATTATCTCAAAATAGTAGCTGAGGGTATGTTACTCTATGAGCAGCGGCTGCTACGAGGTGACGAGGACGTATGTTATGAGAGCGCTTGATAGGTAGACTGTACATCCTTTGCCTACAATGGCGAACCTCCTCCGGGTTAGCTTTGTGGCGAAGGGTATAGTACCTAAGTACACAGCTACTAGGATTGCTGTGTTTAGGATCCATCCTGGAGTGTGAAACAAGTTGCCAATATACATAAACCTGTTTACTACCCCGAGCAGTGTGCCTATGAGTACTCCAAGTAATCCTCGGTATGTGAGTAAACGGTCTTCAGGTTTTAGAGATCTGAACCAATTTCTTACTAATGCTAGCAGGTGCACTGGCATAGAGGGTGACCCCCGTGAAGACGTCAATGACGTCGCTTGATATTAAAGTTTGGATAGCTGAGAACGGAGAGTTGTTAGAGGGTGCGTACATAGACAACGTCTACATAGTGAAGGAGAACACGCTCCTACTTAAGCTAAGAACATGCCAAGCACAGCATCTCTACCTGATACTAGAAGCAGGAAGAAGAATCAGCTTTGTTAAAGGTATGGAAGGAGTCAAGACTATTTCGTCTGAGCACTATAGCTCTATTCAAACGCTGTGGAGATCTCTTGTGAGAGACTGCCGTGTAGAGAAAGTAGAGCAGCTTGACTACGAAAGAATAGTGTTCATACACATCAAGTGCGGTAGCAAAACTTCGAAAATCGTAGTAGAGCTCCTTCCACGAGGAGTTATAGCTCTTGTAGACGAAGAGGGAAGGATCAAGCTAGTTACAGAATCTAGAAGCATGAGGGATAGGGTTGTTAAAAGCGGTGCAGAATACAAACCCCCACCGCTACGTACATCAGCAGTGTTGAGGGACGATATGAATTTCGAAGATCTATCAAAACTTCTGAAGAAAGGAAAAGATCTCGTTAGAGGTGTTGTAGTAGGTTGGGGACTCCCCGGAGAACTGGCAGAAGAGGTGATTGCTAGGTGCGGATTAGATAAGCACTCTGAACCTAGAGCAGACCTAGATGAACTACGTTGTCTCGTTGAGAAGGCACGTGAACTTTTATTGCATACCCCTTCATCTCCTAGACCTTGCATGGTGTTTGTTGAAGGTAAACCTGTAGGCGTTTATCCTTATGAACCAGTACACATTAAAGGAACTATTGAAAGATTTACTAGCTTTAATGATGCGCTTGATGCATACTTTTCGCAGGTTACGGAAGAGGAGGTTATTAAACAGAGACTATCGACTTTGGAATCGGAAATAGCTAAATTAGAAAGAAGTTTAGAAAAGCTTAAAGAGAATGTTATTGAGCGGAGAAATGAACTCAAGAGATTATCGAAGCTCCTAAAAATAATTGAGGAAAACTTCATTGAGTTTAGTAACATTGTTGAATGTGTGCGTCAGGGTGTGCGTAAGAATTGGGACTACGTCAAAACGTGTTCCGGTGTGGTTAAGGTTAATCCTAAGAAGGGCAAGGTTAGGGTGAGAATTAAAGATGTTGAGGTGGACATCGATGTTAGGAAGAATGCTATTGAATTATATGGTGAATTGAGAAAGAAAGTGAAAGAGATCGAGAAGGATATTAAGAGAGCAGAAGAAGAGGAGCAAAAGCTTCTAAGAAAGGTTGAGGATCTTAAACAAACACGTGTTGTGGAAGTAGAAAGAAGCCGAGTACTCGTTAGAAAGAAGAGTGAATGGTTCGAGAGATTTCACTGGATGATAACCTCGGACGGGTATCTGGTCATAGGGGGTAGGGATGCGAGTCAGAATAGAGCAATTATAAGAAGGTATGTTGAACCTCGTGATGTGGTCATGCATGCAGATATTCATGGAGGTTCAGCAGTCGTGATAAAAACAGGGGACCAGAATCCTACCGAAGCGTCGCTTAAAGAGGCAGCGGTTTTAGCTGCATGCTACAGCAAGGCGTGGAAGGCTGGGCTGGGGAGTGTGGATGTTTACTGGGTGTATGGGAGCCAAGTTTCTCTGTCTCCACCTTCAGGAGAGTATATACCTCGAGGAGGCTTCATGGTTTATGGGAAGAGGAACTGGATTAGAAGTGTTAGACTGGAGTTAGCTATTGGTTTTGAGAAAACAGAGTGGTGTGTCCGTATTGTAGTCGGACTTCCAGAAGCTCTTGAAAAAAAGTTGGAAGACAAAGTTCTTGGTTACTTTGTGTTAATACCTGGAGGTGAAGACCCTTCAAAAATAGCGAAGAAGATTCTCGAGAAATTTGCCAATAGGTTCCCAGAACTTATACACTGCTGGAAAGCTGTTTCTATCGATGACATACTCGTCAGAATTCCTGGACGTAGTAAGATAAAGCAGGTTAAATTCGCTAAGAATGTGGGTGAATAGATACAGCTTTTATGTTAGGCGAGTAATTCGTCTAGTGGGTATGTATATTGAGTAGCATCACAGCTGGCGACATCATGGTGCCTAACCCAATAACAATAGAGCCGGAGGCAACGATCGTTGAAGCTGCACGCCTCATGGCAGCGCGTGATGTTAGCTCGCTAGTTGTTGTGGATCACGAACGAAGGGTAATAGGTATTATAACAGCACGTGATATTGTTGATAAGGTTGTTGCCCGCGGATTAGATCCGCAGAGCGTGAGGGTCAGTGATATAATGGCTAAACCTGTTACGATAGTAGAGCCTAATACACCGATAAGAGACGTTGTTATATTGATGAGCAGTACTGGCCATCGTCACATACCTGTTGTAGGTGAAGGAGGTATACTCCTGGGTATAGTCTCTGAGTATGATGTACTTAAACTCGTTCCTGACTTGCTAGAAGCAGTTGAAGTATCAGGAGGAAAACGTGGGACCTAGTGGTAAAAGATTAAGTACCAAACCTTGAATGCCACTCCTCGTAGAGTCTGAGGAGTTGCGGAGATATACTAGGTTTCCTACGCTTGATAACTTCTAGAAAGTCACCCATTGTTATCGGTCTGGGTTGTCCATAAATCTCCCCCCGTTGGAACAATTCTCGAACGGTTATGAGGTGTGCCTCCATGACAACATCTCTTATATCGCTAGCTGAGTAACCTTCGGTTTTCTCTGCTAATGTTCCAAAATCGACATCCTCTGATAGTTTCAAGCCTTTAGTGTAGTGCTCAAACAATGCTTTCCTAGCCTCTTTGTTGGGAGGCGGAACGTATATTCTTCTCTGAAACCTTCTTAGGAAACCTATGTCTAGTTTCCATGGTTTGTTTGTTGCTGCTATTACGTAAACGAAGTGTCTCCTACCTTTGTCTAGCAGACCATCCATCTCTTTTAGGAACTGATTCCTGACACGAGCTTCACCACCTATTTCCTGCTCATATACTCCCAGGATGTCGTCACACTCGTCTATGAACACTATGACTGGTCTCTTCCGTTCGTTGCTGATACTTCTTGCGTATCTGAACATTGCTGAAACCTTCTTTTCTGCCTCCCCTAACCACTTGGACATTATATTAGCTGCGCTGACATAGATAAACACCCCATCCACTTCGTGAGCTACGGCAGCGCCTAGCAAAGTCTTTCCACATCCGGGAGGCCCATAAAGTAGTATCCCGCGAGGCCATCCTAACGGAAAGAGGTCTGGCCTTTTGGTTGGATATACGATCGAGTCCATTATCGCCTGCTTGGCCTCCTCAAGACCTATTATATCCTCGAAACATACATCAGGTTTCTCCTTTACTATGAGATCTTCAATTAATTTACTATCCTCGTCCTCAACGGAACTTGAAGGGACTTTCACCTTTGAGTTTTCCTCAAGTTCACGAGCCTTCTTTTCATAGCTCTCGGCAAGTTCGCGGTATGTAGGTGATAAAGGATCGTCTGGTCTATGAGCAACAATAAGTTTTAGAACTTCAGCAGCTTTTCTGTATAGTTTTGCTGCGTCGATGTAGTTGCCAGCTTTCTCATTGATAAGAGCTTCGTTGAGGTATCTCTTTGCAAGAGCTTCTAGATAGCTGTGGCTAGACATTAACCTCCACCTCGCTAAACAAATGTGGAAATATTTTTGAGATGAATTAAGAAAGTTTTATCAAACCCTTACGTTCGAGCGACTTAAGTGCTTCAATAACATCTTCCTTTCTTACTCCGAACCGCAACGCACAATCTGCGACATCTATGAAACCACCATGCGTTATTACATATTCATAAACCTTATCTTCCAGCATCATCTGCTTGTGCGAGAATACGTACCCATGTCCGAAAGCCCGGAACGATGCTGGTTGAGCAGGTACCGGGGGCACGGTGGTTACACGTAAGGGCTCTACCTCCCTGCTTCTACCACTGTCCATGTACGGTTTTCGAGGTTCGCTTTGTGCAAGCCTCACGATGACCTCAGGCATAGGTCCTAGTCCTTTTAATGTCCGTTGCTCGGCTTGCTTCTCAACCTCCTTTAACACCTCCTCGACCTCTGCATTCTTAACAACTACAGCAGAGGGGCTCAGACCCGTTTCAGGTACGCGTGTTGAAGATACCAGTGAGTTGACATTGCTTATCACAGTATCAAGCGCCGAGATCATGTCGGGCATTACCGTTGATAGACGGGCTCTAAGTCCTTTGAGTATCTCTGCCACGGTCATCAAGCTCATAGTATCACGCACGATGTCTATAGTCCTCAATCTCTGAATCACTTTCTCTATGGCTAGATCGGCAACATTGATATTCTTTATAAGCTTTCTCACCTCTATGACTTCGCTTGCGAAGATAGATGCTTTGTCTCTATTCCCCTGGGTCCAAGCCTTTATGGCTTCACTTAGTAGTTCGTTATGCCTATCCTCCAGACGTCGTCTCATCTCTTCAAGCTTGCCCTTGAAGTCTTTGAGAGCAGCTATTACCATTATTAGCCCGCGTTCCGCCTTCTTACTACTTCCGAAGATACTGAATAACTTTGAGAGTAGACCCCCTTTATTACCATCAAAAAGTATTGGGGTTGCCACAACTGAACACCTTAGAAATTGTTACTCTCTAGGCATTCACCACTTTAACTACCACCGGACCGCTGGATGATCCTGAAGGAGCCTTCTCTGGAACTGCGGGCATCTTGGCGGACTCCTTCTCACCCTCCTCGATTGAGACCTCCAGCTTCTTGACGGCCTCTAACTCAAGTTTCTCGATGAGCTCTATGTGTTTCTCAACATCTTTTTTCTCGTTCTGCGCACACTGTTTGGAAAACCTTAGCTTATCTATCGCTGCTCTGAAGGGGGTTTCAGGGATCTCTCCAGCTGTGTAGCTAACTAGCAGATGAGTCATAGCCTTCTCTATATGGATTATCATGTTCTCAAGGTCGTTTGCTCTCTTACGAAGTTTTTCCTTTGCCTCGCGTGCTCTTTTTCTAAGTTTGTCCATCTCTTCAGATAGTCTCCCTTTCACCTCCTCATAGGCGTGGCTAGGGATCTGGCCCTTTCTGTATAATTCCTCAACAGCTGCAAGCCTCTTTCTAACGGTGTCTAGTCTCTTCTCGATTTCTTTAGCTTCAACAAGCCACTCGGGTAGCAGTCTAAGACCATCGCTTGTCAGGTCAAACCTCTTGGCAGGGATAGTTTCGTGTATTAGCTCGTTAGTCATGACTTCAACAGAATTCACAACACCATCTACATCGCTGTATATGCTTGTAACAACACCTATGTTTCTCCCGTAGATATCTCTAAGTGGCTGTCCTAGGTACTTAACAACTACATCTACCGTAAACTCCATGGTTAACACTCGTTAGAAATACTGAAGCTAATTCATTACTTATAAGGTGTGAGACGCAAGTCTGGAACACGCTTTGTATCCATTGTAGTTGTGCCTCAGAGGAGAGGTAGTACGCAGGGTACCAATATTGAAGTTACTACTACTAGTGGCAACAATCTCATAAGTGAGGAACCGACAGCTTCGAGTAGAGCTATCAGCTTCCATACACTATCATCCATAACCTCGAGTTTCACGTTCAGCCTGCGGAACCCTACCCTAGAAGGAGCAAGATCCCGCCTAGCGAGCTTCAGTGCCTCACGTACAGCAGATACTATTGCCTCTGATGAGTGGATCACATGGTAAGGTTTGTCCATGGCTGAGGCAGCACATGTATGGTCATCAGGAGTTATGAACTCTCCATCCTTAATCCCAGCGTAATGAAGTTCCTTAAGAACGTCTCGTCTAACCTTAGGCTCAGCGTTATTGCCATAGGCATAAACCAATGCATACTCGCTGCCATCGCACTCTATCAGGAGGAGCTTGAGCTTGTTGTAGCATAGACCAACTACATGTCCCTTAACCTCAACTTCTGCAAAGCCCACACGGGAGCTGCGACATACGGGCGTAATTGTGGATAACGACCTTAGGATTAACTTCTCAAGTATCTCTATTCTGCGGGGCCTCTCACCCTTGACGTTATGAGCGTCAACTAGTGTGATTGTGCTGTAGTTAGATGAATTCTCTAATCTCTTTGCTATGTCGATAAGGCTTGGAGGAAGGTCGTCTGAACCTTCCTCAGGATTCGTTATCAATATCATTAGTCTGCGCGAGGTAGGTATTGCAAACGCTTGAAACTTGTCTTCGTGTACTCTAAAGGGATTTGCTAATTCTTCGTAGCATTCCACGCCAAGAGCCTTCTCTATTATGTACTTAGCAAGTTCTTGCGAATCTTTTGAATGTACCATGTTATGTTCATGCGAACCCGCACTGTGAAGCACCATTGAATGCATCCCCTTAGAGGATGCTTCGCGGTCTATGAAGTATGGAAGAGCCGAACTTCCTATGTTTCTAAAGGGGCCGAAATGCACCGTCGGTATCACTAACACTATAGGTCTTTTCCCAATTCTGCAGAACTTAATTACATCGATATGCAGGTCTTTATATCGAGAGATACGGGCGAACTCTCTTTCAAGATACTCTTCACTCCCGCCAATCCACACATTTATGAATCCACGCGCAAAATTCAGCGGGTCAAGCCTGTACTTCTTGCCTACACGCTTTATGTACAGCACAAGAAGCGAGAATAGTGCAGATGATGATAAGCCTGCTGCTATGTGGTAGATATAGTTGAAGGAATGAATTTTCGTAGCAAAGAGTAGTAAGCTAAGAGTTATCAAGGCTGAACCTATGCCCACTACTGTTGCGAGGATAGCTAAGTACAAGGTTTTGAGCGCTGTTAAGATAAAGAGTACGAATCCAGCTGAAGAGGCCATTCCTAAACCGGGAACACCTTTGTAAGTCCCGATAACTTCTACTGGGCTATAGATGAGTAATGCTACCAAAACCACACCTGCTATTCTTCTCAACGTTATGTGTCTGTTCCTCATAACACCCTTCAGTACCAGTACGAGTAACATTACCGAAGCGAGATATGCTAAGTACGTCTCTAGGAATACTTCCGGTCTCGATATCCATTCAAATCTACGGAAGGTTAAGGAGAACAGTAGCGTTACGCTTATGATACTGCATATTATCACAGGTGTTCTGGGCAGGGATATTAGTTTTGAATAGTATTTCTCTACAACCTCGTATGCTTCCACCATTGTTCCGCTCAACATGTGGACAGAACCCGATATAAAAGAGTTTGTGAGAAGAGTGTTTCGGGATGAAATTGTACAAGCAGTTCGGAGAGTTAGCTAAGGCGTATGGTTTTGAAGTTAAGAAGATGAGTGAGGGAACTGCATGCGAGATCTTCATGGTCAAAAAAGACGATAGGGTTTTTGTAGTTGCAGCGTATATAGGAAGTTACAAAGGCTTCTATACAAAGATCGTGTTGCTAGAGCATGTACCTGTTAGCTACTGGAGCTGTGAGAATCTTATGTACGTGCCTCACGGTCTCTATGCTTTCGCCGATGATGAGAAGGAACTAGTCGAGAAAACCTTAACAAAAATTAACAAAATGATAAACTACGCAAGGGGTAGCAGTCTTGAAGCTTAGTCCTGTAGTGCTTAGAGAAATATTGGAGGACATAGCTGAGGAGGTAAGCCGTAGATTAAGGACGGAACTTGTTGAGAAGAAACAGATCGTGATGGAGAGTGATGCAGGTGGAGATAAGGCACGCGCCTTTGACGTAGAGGCTGAAAAGATCATACTCTCAAAGATCCTAGATAGAATAGGCTGCACACTAGTTGTGAGCGAGGAATTGGGATGCCGTAGTTACTGCAGCGAGCCAGACTACATAGCTATAGTGGATCCTGTAGATGGAAGCTTTAACTTCACCGCGGATATTCCGTGGTGCGCAGTATCGATAGCTGTAGCATACTACAAACGAGACGCCACTATGAAAGATATAGTGGCGTCTGTTGTACGCTCCGTACACACCGATACCACTTACTCGTACTCCAATGAAGAAGGTTGTCTTGTTAACGGTTCTAGCGCTAAACCATTGGCACCGGAAGAAGTGATTGTGGGATATTTTGAACATCCTCGGGCGCTTCGGGTTCTTGAGAAATTCTGGGAGCTCTATGGCAAAAGAACCCGAGTTAGGAGCTTGGGCAGTGCAGCTATGGAGCTTACGCACCTCGCTGCTATAGGCAGAGCTTTAGGGTTTGTAGATGCATGTTCTAAGCTCAGGAATGTAGATATAGCTGCAGCCTATAGTTTCTCACGTGCATGCGGGTGCCTCATGACGGATCTTAGAGGGAGGGATCTAGGCGTTGTTCCTATAACCAGGCTAGTTTACAAAATCCCGGTAGTGGCCTCGAGGATCAAAGAGATACACGAACTTCTGCTAAAAGCGTGTCAAGAAACTAATCTTTCAGACGCGCCGACATACGTTACGAGACCCTGAAGCGTTCACAACTCTTCGAGAACAATGCCTCTACCGTCAACGATCTCTAAACGAAACGCCTTCCGGGTATGGTTAGTCATACGCATCTTCTTTATGATGAAGTATCTTCTTACCTCTTTAGCTTTTTCAACGTCCTCCATCCACAAATGGAAAACACCATCGGCTATGTGTTCTAAACCAAACCCAAAGGTGCTGTTATGGGCCAGCAGCATGCCTTTGCCTGCAAGAAAGTTTTCGTGAAACTCGACAGATATATCGTAGACGTACTCTGTAGTAGGTTCGACGGGCTCTACATAAGCTACTTCCACCTCCTTAACTCTGCTAGATCCGCTATCGCGGTCGAACGCTAGAAGCTTTGAACCTCTTCTCAGTGTGTCTGCGGTCACCGGAATGAGCCTGCCCTTCCTAACAGAGTAGATGCTGTGATCAGAGGTTACTATAACTTCTCTGTCATCAACTGTGACTACACGGTACAGAATCTTAGGTGCAGAATGCCTTATGACGCCACGTATCCTTCCCAGCACTACTCTTCCATTAGAGATATCGACAGAGTACGTCATAAGTACGCCGTTACGCCCGCAGAGTTTCATGAGCTCCCCAAGCTTATTGTAGAGCTCCCCTATCTCAGTGAACACAATCCGCTCTTTGCACACTATCGGTACTGGTGTAGTGCTATCCAAGCTCTTTGTGGTCATTGCGTATTGACTTACTAGGTATGCGGTTACATTTTCTCGGTGTGTTGCTATTTTGAGCTCATAGCTATACCTCCTAGCCATAGCAGGTTTGTCAGCCCAAAAAGCACTCATTGAATCTACCACAAGCCTTACATGGGTTCGGGGCGATTTTCTTCCTTCGTCGACTACCCCCAATACTTGGTATGCTTCGTGAATGGCAGCTACTAAAGTTGGTATCTCAAGTGCAGCGTATCTCCTTCTCCTTGCTACATCACTTTCAGAATTATCAAGACTTAACTGTCTAGCCATTTTCAGCAAGCCGAATATATCGATGACTACTATCCTTGGAGTTTCATCAGGTTCTTTTCCGCCCAAATTGTATATTGGATACTCTTCAAAATCCATCCCGAACTGCTTAGCTTGTCTGACAACATCCCGGAATTCGGCTTCGGTCGTGATGTATATGACTGGATCTCCAACTTTAAGCCCCGCATATGCGAAGTGCATGCACATAATGGATTTTCCTGTACCAGGTTCTCCCGTTATAGCAACCCAGCTACCCTTGGGCACTCCTCCCTCTAATGCCTTATCAAGCTCGGGTATGCCTGTGGAAACGCGTGTGATGTCCTGTAGTTTTCTGGGCGGTGCCCCTACGCTTCTTCCTAATTGTCTAGTGGTTAGAGAGGGCTCCCTCTTCTCCACGATCTCTTCTATGAGCCTATCAAGATCCTTGTCGATATCGCTGCTCATGGTTTCAACTCCGTTAGCTAAGGATCTAGATAGTAAGAGGCTTAATTTACTATTCTGCCTTGGGTAAATGATGTAGGCTATTTTGATTATGACCGAACTAGATTACTTCGGGAGCTCTCCATTCACCCCATACCTCCCTAAGTACGCTGCTGACTTCTCCAAGAGTAGCCCTGGACTTAATGGCGTTGAGTATGTAGGGCATTAGGTTCACATCCTCCTTCTCGGCAGCTCTCCTAACTTCGTCCAGTGCTCTCTTTAACGCCTCCCTATCGCGTTCTTCCCTGAACTTCTTGAGTCTGCTTATTACTCTCTCACGGACTTTGGGATCTACCTTAAGCATCTGTATCCGCGGCTCCTCCTCCTCGACGAAGATGTTGACACCTATTATAGGTATCTCCCCTTTCTCGACTTTGAGCTGATATTCGTAAGCAGATCTCGCTATTTCAGCCTGCGGCCACCCTGCCTCTATAGCCTTCAGCATACCGCCCACATGTTCGATCTGGTCAATTATCTTCCATGCCTCTTCCTCGAGCATATCGGTTAGCCACTCCACGTAGTACGACCCTCCCAACGGGTCAACAGTATCGACAACTCCGCTCTCGTAAAGGATTACTTGTTGGACTCTTATTGATAACTTTACTGCTTCTTCTGTCGGTAGTGAAAGCGCTTCATCGTATGAATTGACATGCAACGACTGCGTACCTCCGAGAACTGCTGCGAGAGCTTGTATGGTGGTTCTTATCAGGTTTACTAGAGGTTGCTGCGCTGTTAAAGTAACGCCCGCTGTCTGGGTATGGAAACGGAGCATCATTGAGCGTGGCTTCTTAGCGCCGAACCGCTCCTTCATGATCTTTGCCCACATACGCCTAGCAGCTCTGAACTTAGCCACTTGCTCAAACAGATTGGTTCTCGCAGAGAAGAAGAAGCTCAGTCTAGGTGCGAACTGATCCACATTTTCGGGCCACCCCTGTGACTTGCCTCTTTCTAGGACCCAGCGAACATATTCTATACCATCGGCTAGCGTAAAAGCTATTTCTTGAGCAGGTGTGGCGCCCGCTTCTTCAAAGTGGTAACCCGAGATCGAGATGCTATTCCATTTAGGCATCTCTTTCGCGGCCCATATTATTAAGTCTGTTGCGTAACGCACTGATGGATTCGGCGGGTAGATGTAGTTGTTGCGGGCAATGAATTCCTTCAAAATATCGTTCTGTACCGTACCCCCGAGAACGTGTCGTGGTATCCCTTTGCTTTCAGCTACGACTATGTACATCGAGAGTATCTCCATCGCTGTAGCGTTTATAGTCATGGAGGTGGTGATCTTGTCCATAGGAATACCCTCAAACACTATCTCCATCTCTTTTACACAAGGCATTGAAACTCCTACCTTGCCAACCTCGTAATAAGCTAGTGGATGGTCAGGATCTAGCCCCAGTTGCGTCGGAAGATCGAATGCCATTGAGAGCCCAGTCTGCCCTATTTTGAGAAGGTAGTGGTATCGTTTATTGGTGTCATCAGCCGATCCGAACCCTGAGTACTGCCGTATAGTCCACGGTCTTCCACGGTACATCGTTGGGTAAACGCCCCGGGTAAAGGGATACTCTCCGGGAAAGCTCAGTTTCTCTAGGTAGTCCCAGTTCCTTTCAGCTAGATCAAGGGGCGTGTAGAGTCTCTTTAATGAGAATCCCTGCTCTGTTAAGAACTCGCGTTTGCGTTCAGGGAGTTTTTTGAGTATAGGCTCCACTACCTCTTTCTCCCATTCAGCTAGCTTCTGCTTCAACTTCTCAATATAGCTGGGGTCCCACATGGTCATGAACCCTCATCTCGTTAATCTCTCTACTAGTTCGACTAACACTCCGTGAACAGATTTTGGATGTATGAACTCTATCTTGCGCTCGCCATTAGCAACAACACGAGGTTCAGGATATACCAGCTTGAATCCTTTAGAGTCCAGCTCCTTACACGCCTCGTTGATACCCTCAACGCGGATAGCTATATGATGAAGACCCTCACCGCGCTTCTCTACAAAGCGTGTCACCGCGCTATCAGGACTTATTCCCTGTAGAAGCTCTACGGTCACATTCCCTAGGTCGAAGACTGCTATCCTAACTTTCTCCTCCGTAACTTCCTCGACCTTCTCAGGGTCTACACCCAACAGCTTTTTGAAGGTATCTATAGCTTCATCTAAATTCTTCACAGCTATAGCTATGTGATCTAGGCCCAGCATCTTCATATCTTCTCACCTCGCCTAATCTCTATAGCTTTTTTGTAGATTTCAATGATCTTGCGAAGTGGCGTCCCTGGACCACAGACCTCAAAAACACCCATGCTCTTAAGTAGTTGGGTGTCGGACGGCGGTATGATCCCTCCTACAATGAGAGGGATATCTATACCTCTCTCCTTCATTAGCTTCCTAAGCTCTGATACCAGCTCTATGTGGGAACCCGACAGTATGCTTACGCCGATAGCATCCACATCCTCTTCTATAGCAGTCTTCACAACGTTCTCCGGGGTTTGATGTACGCCGAGGTACACTACATCGAATCCTGCATCCTTTAATGCGCGCGCCACTATCTTAGCGCCCCTATCATGACCGTCTAGCCCTAATTTTGCTACAAGAACCTTTGGTTTACGATCTCCAAGTCTAGGAGTTGATGCAGACACGCAAAGCTCCCCATAGTCAGCTACCTTATTAGCTTTTTAAACTATGCATAGCTCTATGAAGCACAGTGATAAGAGGAGAGAAGCTTTGAGACTCTCTAATCTGATAGATAAAGCGCTTAATGCCAAGGACGCTATGTCGATATCTAAGGTCATAACACTTATTGAGGAGGATCCTGGCAAACTCAGGAAATACTTTGATAGATTATTCACAGGAAATTCTAGCAGCTTCGTCATAGGAATCACTGGAGCTCCGGGTGTAGGTAAGAGTAGCCTTATAAATCACATGATAAAGGTACTGAGAAAAAGGGGTTTCAGCGTAGCTGTAGTTGCCGTCGACCCTTCAAGTCCTTATAGCGGAGGTTCTTTTCTTGGGAATAGGGTTCGTGTAAGGACGCTGGACGAGAGGACATTCTTCCGCAGCATGAGCACACCTCCTGAGGAACCCCTTCCATGGAAGGCCGTTCTCACAATGGAGTTTCTCTGTACTGTTGGCTTTGACTACGTGCTCATTGAACATCCCGGTGCAGGGCAAGTGAATGTGAAGATAATGGATCTTGTAGATGCTGTAGTGGTAATACTGCAGCCCTTAATGGGGGATGATATACAGGCGTTGAAGGCTGGCATCATGGAGATAGGAGATGTGTATGTATTGAATAAGAGTGATTTACCTCAAACAGAGTTGTTTGCTATGCAACTTAAACTTGCACTCGAGGGAGTTAAGAGGAATGGTTGGGTACCACCTATAATAAGAACCAACAGCATAAATGGGGATGGAGTAGAAGGTGTGGTAGAAGCTATCAACGATTTCTTGAGCTATGCTAGGGACACTGGACTTCTAGATGCCAGAAGAAGACGGCGTAGAGAAATAGAGACTGTTGAAATTGCGAGGACGCTGATAAAAGAAGTCTATGATAACTTCCTCAAGACAGCCCCCGAAGCGCGGCGCGTGATAAACGAAGTGCTTGAAGGTGGAAGGGATTTCCTCACAGGCGCTTACGAATTATATGAAATGTTCCTCAACTATCTTAGGAAGATGTGAAGTAGAAGATTTGTCTGAACGCATACATTTTGTAACTGTACCAGCCGGCTTCTTCGTTACCTACGTTATATAACTTTTGATTATGAATAGGGTAGGGGATATGTTTACACGTTTAGAAGAGTTTGCAGAGGAAAGACCTTGGTTAGTGGCCCTAGCTTTCTTCCTTATAGGTAGCTTACTAGGAGGCTGTGTAACGTTAGTGTTCCCCACATCTAAAGGGGGTGTTATCACAACCACCATCTTCGTTAAGGAACGTAACTTCCTATGCGAAAAACGGGCATTATTCAGTACGCAGATAGTAGTTGAGCAAGGTGGAGTGTATGTAGCTCCTCTCTCTATTCCTTGCCTAGGAATAGTGAGAATCAGGTTATCAAGTCCTACCTACGGCGATGTGCCGAGAGAAGTAGAATTTGTCATGAGTGGTAATGGTACAAGACTTGTCTTGCTACCTTCATATGAAGAGAGCGGATTAGTTATCTATAGAGTTATTTCCCCGCCGGGCTTCGGAGCTGTTGTAGTAAGGAATCCCTATGAACATGCCATCAGGTTAGCTGTGAACATAGAATTTGAACCTATAAACATCGATAAGGAGTAGGTGATGGGAACAACGTTTGCCTCCGGGAAGCTTTCCCCACCTCTGCAGGGTAGCTACTAACGGAAGGTTGTGCAAGGCTATTGCTGATTACAGATGGCTTCTTGATCGTGGTTATCCCCAGCAGGCAGCTCTCAACATTGTAACGGAGAGATACATGCTGGGTCAAAAGGAGAGAATGCTTCTTTATAGATGCGTTCACACATCTAAATGTGTACAAGATGTAGCATTGCGACATCTACGGGAAGTAGATTTGGCAAATTTTGAGCTTATAGTGGACGGTTACAACGTCTTGTTAACGATAATCGCTGCCTTGAAGAACGAAGGAGTTTACATCTGTGATGATGGTTTTGTGAGGGATCTCAGAGGAGCCAAGTTAAGGCATGGCGAAAGGGAGTATCTCCTAACAGCTATAGAAATTATGGGAAAATACCTAGCTAGGATCCCAGTTAGGTACGTAACATTCGTATTTGATAGCACTGTTAGCCATAGTGCTAAACATGCTAAGATCACCGCGGAGATACTCGGAAAACTTATCGGTAAGAAAATACATTACGAGCTTGCCAAAAAGGTTGATACCACGTTGATATCGCACAGCAAAAATAATGATGTTGTCGTAGCTTCAAGCGACATCGTCGTGCTTCTTAAAGCTGCCAAGATATACGATCTCGCCGGTAGAATTATTGCAAGTTTCATGCCTAGTAGAATCAGCATGAATATTCTTTGTTGTCTTGCCTAGCTTCGAAACCAAAAGTTTATAGGTTCGATGAAGAGCTAGTACAGCCAATATCTGAGGGATTGACGGTGAAAGAACACTATGGGGGGTTGTAGAGCACGTGTTGGTGTCTACGTACATAAAGGGGTACCAAGATCTTGTAATGCAGGGAGGCACGTCACAAAGTTCGAGAATAAGACCTATTACACTTACCAGATAGAGTAGCGATACTGTTGTAAGCACCAAAATCTTAAACTCGATAAGTGTGGATACGAGTGCTACAAGCATCAGTACCAAGATCCCTAGCACGTAGGTATGTCTAAGAATTAGATTCTCCGTAAAACTAGAGAATGTCAAAGTAGTGAAACCTCCTAGAGCAAGCATTAAAAACATCACGATTTTCTCCTTCAACAACAGCTGCACCCAGACGTTATTAGATGGGTAGCAAATTAATGAAATTATGGAGAGCGAGCTCCTTAATGATGATGTGGACCGGTGCTGAGATAAGCAAGACTAAGGATGATGAACGTGACCTTTACTGAAACGGTATTCATCTTAATTAATCCTAGATCCTCTGGTTCCTTTTGCCGTATATGGCTAGGGGTGTAGAGGTTATGGAAGATAATTGTTCTGTGTGATGAATCTAGGGCTTTGAAGCTTTGGCTTAACACTAATAATAGTAGACCCGAAGGAAACGTTCGGTGGTAGTGAACATAAGGAAGCGTTGAAGATGGGAAGGTTCGAGATGAGTATGGCTGGCTGCATATCTGTGTAATGCAATATCTAGAATTCGGGATTGTGTTGTAATTTTGTATGCTTCGGGGATCTGCCTGTGGTGAGCTAGCAGGAGTTCTATTTGGCTAATGCGGCGTTCATTCGAGGACATATGTTATGACGTGTTCGAAGACTATGTCCAAGTGTTCATTCAGATATCTTAACACGTGCATACTGGACTCCTAGCTAGGTGGTTCAACTTGGTACACACTCCTTGTGCATAGTTTACCCTGTGTTACCTGAAGTCTTACAAGTACCTAAGGGTCATTATCCTCGTCATAGATGAAAATATCCTCGTTCTTCATTCCGAATACCCGCGCTATCTTAAAGGCGAGCCTTAGGGATGGTGCGTCTCTCGTTAATGTAGATCGGGAACGCCTCCCGAACGTGTTATGTTGAGAGGGACATACCGCAGTCGTTCAATGAACAAAATGGTCATATGATAGAACTGTATAAAGGAGTGTGAAAAGAATTTAAGATGCGATATCAATGCGGTATGGTCTCTGATACGGGTTCTACGAATATCTCCTGAGAAAGTAAGCAGCGTTCTTGAATAGTGATCATAGGGTAGAATGGAACTTGGATAAGCATTATAGAAGAGTTGAGAGGACCTCAATTCTTTGGTGGGCCCGGGGGGATTTGAACCCCCGACCACCCGGTTATGAGCCGGGCGCTCTGCCGGGCTGAGCTACGGGCCCACCAGATAGCATATTCTTAATGCCGCAGTTTTTAGCTTTACTTCGCTCTTTTTCTATAATCAGTTTTGGTAGTTGCTACACCTCCTACCTTGCCATGTCCTGCCAATATATGAAACACGTACGCTCTTCGCGAACGGAAGACTTTTCCACATCTCTTACATACATAAACCAAGTCTAACCCCTGTAGGTTAGAGGGTTTATAAAAGGGTTTTGGCTTAGAGAAACGTTTTTAGCCCGGTATATCTTGTGCTAAGGTCGAGGTTAGCGGTGTTGGCGACATTGTATATACGGAGAAAGGTTCTTAAGAATGTTGTACTGGATAGAGGGGTTGCTATTATAGGATTTCCTGGTATGGGGCTTGTGGGTAAGACAGCTGTTGACTACTTGATAACTAAGCTGAATGCTAGCAAATTCATGGTTATGTATCACTGTGGCTTCCCTGCACAGCTAATGGTTGAGAAGAATGGTGTTGCCGATATAATTCACATTGACTTTTATCACGCTAAGGTTAGGGATAAGGATATAGTTCTGGTTACCGGGAATGCGCAGCCTCTTACTGATCTCCATCAGCACGAACTTAGTGATGCTATAGTTAGGGAGCTTAGCGAAAGGGGGATAGTAGAGCTTGTAGCAACAGCAGCATTTGTCATGGATCTCGAAAATCCTTCAGCTAGACGTAGAGTGTTCATAGCAGGTAACAATGCTGAGATAGTAGAGAAATACGTATCTTACGGAGCAGTTAAGCTCGGTGAAGGAGTTATAACGGGAATGAATGGCATAGTTGTTGGCTGGGCTTCGCTATACGATATAGCTGCTATTAGCGCTCTTGGTGAGACGTGGAGGGTCATAGTAGAATTAGAGTTAGTTGATTATAGGGCTGCGGCTGCTTTAGTGGAATTTCTTTCTCATGTCCACGACATACCTGTATCGGTAGACGAGCTGATCGCCAAAGGAAGCAGTATAGAGCGCGAGGCGGCATCCCTATACCGTAGATATGTAGAGAGGGCAGGTGTAGAGAGAAAAGAGGGCAGAACAGGTAGAGAAACCACCTATATTACTTAGGGAATCCTATGCTGATGATACCAGCTTTCCCAAGAACTTTTTGTAACTGGAGATGGATCGGGTCTTCAGAGGATCGACACCTAGCTCAGAAGCTAGAAGTACTGATGCTACTCCGGCACAAAGAGTGCCGTAGAGTAGCTCTTGTAGGTAGTCTTCACCTTCGAGTTTCAATACGAAAGTTTCGAACCCTACGTCTTCAAGGAAACCGCGGTAAAACTCTACAAGCTCCTTGTTCATGGAATTACTTCCTGTGATTAGAATAGCTTTATCTGCGAATTTCTTCTGCTCCCATCCAACTATATCGTTATGGAATAGTTCAGGTATTACCTCAACCTTCGCAGGAACCTTCGAGTTTTCATTGAGTTCGTTCTTGAATCTTATGGCTAAAGCCCTGTATTTCCAAGGCGCAACAATCAGGGGATATTTGCTGGTGACAAGGAAAGAGGCAAGTTTCTCACTTATACTTTTTGCCCTATCTATGTCTATAGCGTTAACACTACGTTTCACTATATCAAGAGGCAGTATATCGATACCTACCTCATGGAGAAGCTTGAAAGTGCCGAAGAGTAGAGCTGGGAATGCTGCACGTGGTACATATCCACGCTCAAGTAGTAGGAGAGGTACGGAATAGCTCTTAGCAAGGTCTGCAAGCTTTCCATCGGAGGTTACGACGCCTATACACTTAGCAAGGTCCGATACGTAGGTGAACGCCTTGATAGTTTCAAGAGTTTCACCTGAATAACTTATGCTGACAATAAATGTTCTTGATGAATCAATCCACTTTGGTATGCTGAAGTCCTTAACTACGAACACGGGATATTTTCCTGTTTCATCAGCTAAAGACGAAAGGTAGTCGCCGACGATACCACTGCCACCCATGCCACTAACAACTACAAGTTCAGCATCTTCACACTTCTTAACGTTAAGAACTTCACTTTCCAAGGTTCTTAGAGCTAGATCTTTCCATTTAGCATAGTACTTAAGCATCCCACATCACGTCAGCAGTGTTTTAGCCTCGGAAACTAAAAGGAGTATCGAGATGATGAATTTTTCGGGGACTTGAAATGATGATGAAGCGGTTACCCACTGAACGAATTCTATTTAAAGGGTGTGTGAAGGCTTTTACACAGATGGGGGTGTAGCAAGAATGCCTGTATTCATGACAAACGAAGAGGAGTTCATAAAAATAACAGAGAGAGCTCGCGAATGTAGAGTAAAGAGAATTGAAAAAGAGGGTATAGCTAAGGTAAAAGCTCGAACAAAGAGGTATCTCTACACAATTAAAATTCCTCTAGAAAAACTCGAGGAATTCCTCAAAAAACTAAAATGTCCTCAGATAGTCGAGGTTTGAATCAATGAGAAGATGATGAGTTCTAAACCCCGTCGGATTAAAGGTGAAGAAGGCTGGCGCTACTGAGCTTATCCTCATTCTCTGTGTATAAAGTTGATAAGGGAACGGCTACTTTTTTCCTGGCAAAGCTTGTCAAGGTCTACCTCAGGTGCTTGCACTTCTAATGAAAGTGCCTTTTTAGGACAAATAACTACGCAGCCGTAACATGCTATACAGCGTTCAGTGCGAAACACGAGTGTACCCTTGTTATCAAAGATTATAGCATATGTAGGGCATAGTTTTTCGCATAATCTGCACTTCGTGCACAATCTAGGGTCTGCAAGCAACACAGATCTGAGTTCTTCCTTCTCCATAAGGTTCTTCCAAATACCCTACGCAGAGTAGCAGTAACAAAGAGATTTCTCTTGTGTAATGCTTTGGCAGAACCGGTTCGAAGAACTAACATTACTTTTTACTCCCGGCGCTAAAGTAGTAAGACCTGTGAACAGGTATGCTAGATGAAGACCTTATGTCTGTACTGGCTTCGATAATCATCGATACTACGCCGGTAGCGAGTTACGTAGGAAGACGTAATCTGATTGTGCGTGATATAGTGTTGAAGAGTGTTGAAGAGGGGGAGGAACCTCTTCTAAAATACATGGCCGAAAATAACCGAGTACCCTTGCATAGTAGCTACCTCACTGAGGAAAGCTATGCTATGTGTAGTAAATCGGCTGTGTATGTAGGCACTTATCCTATGGAGGTGCCTGCAGAAGAGATTGTCAAGATGCCAAGATTTTGCAGAGAATTTCTTGGTGCATTCCATACGCATCCTGTACCCATACATATACCCACGCCTTACGATGTAATCGACGCGTACCAGCTTAAGCAGAAGGTTGAGTGTGTAGGCATCAACCTTGATGGTGAAAGTGCTAGGATACTATGTTTGTCTCCTCATGCTCATCAGGGATGGTTAAAGGTCGCTGAAATACTCAGCGAGGAGTTCTTCGATTACATGGTATCAAGGGTATCACAGTATCTGGTTGTGATGAACGACCTTCAGGAGATATACTTCTTGCCTTCACCTACCTACGAAGAATTGATAGCGCTGGAGGAATACTTCGTACGGTTAACTAAAGACCTAGCCGATATAGCTATAGTGGCTGTGAACGGGAACAGTTACACTGTGAAGATGCGTTAGAAATTATGTAGCGAGGGGCGCTATCTGCGCCGCTTGGGGGCCCCGCGCTCATACTAGGCCATCGGCCCCGTTGCGCGGGGTCGCGGGCCTACTCATGTTAGGGTTTTCCGGGAATATCAAGTTTTGCGCTCTATGAGAGCATAGAAGAAGCCTAAAGTACCATGTCTATGTGGCCAAGCCCTCATAGTCCCTGGGATAAAGCCGAGGTCGAACGGACCTTTAAGCTCTATCAGTCTGGCGTTTGCATATCTTCTTAGGAACTTCTCAATAACATCTTCATTCTCTTCTCTAAAGAGCGAACAAGTTGTGTAGAGAAGCATCCCACCAGGTTTAAGAAGTTTGAATCCTGCTTCAAGCATCTCAAGCTGTAGCTTAGACATCTCAAGAATTTTCTTCTCCATGATCCTCCACCGCAGCTCATGATTCTTCATTATGGTGCCGCTCGATGTACATGGGGCATCGAGAAGTACCTTATCTGCTATTTCTTCACCCAAGATCTCGGGAGCGCGTCGAGAGTCCTCGAGGTGGATCTTCACTATCGTTATACCCGCTCTCCGCAGTAGCTCCTTCATTCTTCTAACCCTGAACTTGTCGATGTCGAAAGCGTGTATGACTCCGCTATTTTTCATAAGTTCACCCATATGCTCAGTTTTACCACCGGGAGCGGCTGCCATATCTACAACAACCTCTCCGGGCTTAGGATCGAGCAGGATAGAAGCTGCTGCCGCAGCCTCATCCTGTATTATGATCTTGCCCTCCTGGAATAACTCGCTTTTATCAAAATCGTAAGGTCCTTCGAATTTGAGTACTGTGGGTACGTACTTACCTCTTGCAGGCTTAACTCCTTCTTCAAGAAGTTTCTTTTCAACCTCCTCAACTGTAGCTTTGAGTATGTTTACCCGGACATTTATCATAGGTATTCTGTTGAATGCCTTGAGAAGTTTTCTTGTCTCTTCCTTTCCTATGAGTTTGATCATTCTCTCTATTATAGTGCGTGAAATCAAATATCTATACTCCCAACGTGATATAAGATCCTTAGCTTCGTATCTATAATCCCGTATTTTATCTACAAGGTCCCAGAAGTACATGCTCACATACGGATGGGTGGAATCCGAGAGAAATTTCGCTATTCGGGACTTGAAATACTTAACAAGCAGATCCTTGAGAGAAACCTCATCCTTGACATGCCTCTCGAAGACTAAGAGCTCCACGGCAACCCTCAATGCTGCCCGAAGCCACGGATCGAGTATGGCGGTATTGCTTACCCCAGTTAACTCGCATATAATCCTATCGATTATCCCCATTCTCTTATGCAGGTCGTAGAATATCGCTGTGAGTACACGATCCTTGTAGCTTCCTGCTATACCATACTTGCTAAACACATCTCTTTTAGCTTGCTGACTAGGTTTTACTTCCTCAGCTAGCTTAACCGCCATCACTAGCGCTTCGAGATCTTTGGGCGTCAGCGTCAGATAGCTCATGATACCCTTACCAAATAATACGGAGTTACTCCAATGCTTATAAGCAGAAACTTCATTATTCATACAGAGTTATTAGTATACCATGAAGTGGCGTTGAAGCCCCGGCCCGATAAGTATAAAATAGTTAAAGACCCGGTGCATGGGTATATACGCATTTATGCTCACGAACTTCCAATAGTGGACACACTTGCTTTTCAAAGACTTAGAAGGATCAAGCAGTTAAGCATGGCTTACTTGGTATATCCAGGAGCTCAGCATACGAGGTTTGAGCACAGCTTAGGAGTAGCTCACGTAGTTGAAACCATGATGCGCGAGTTGCTGGTGAAGGCAGGGGTCACAAATGACGATTTTATCCAATACGTAGTCTTGATGAGGTTACTGGCGCTTCTACATGATATAGGTCACGGCCCTTTCAGTCATACATTCGAGGGGTGTGTACTCATCCCTAAAGGACTAGATCACGAGTTGATGTCTGCAAACATTCTGCTTAACGAATCTGAAATTACCGGTATTGTAGAGGATCTAGTTGAGGAATATGGTTATAAGGTTAACGATGTAGCTGCGGCTCTTGCAAGCAAAAGTATTAAGGAATGGCCTTTCGGCAATTCTTTTGCTGGTAATGCGAACGAGAAAGCGCTATTCTATATTTTAAAGGGGGCTTTCAGCGGCGATACCATTGATTACCTTCTTCGCGACTCGTACTTTACAGGTGCTGGATACTCCAAGTCTATAGACTGGATAAGGTTGGCGCACTTCTCGGAAATACATGAGGATAAAATTGTTGTTGATGAACGTGCATTGGAAGTTGTTGACCAAGTGCTCATAGCCAGGGTGTTCATGTTCTCTACGGTGTATTACCACAAAAAGGTCCGGGCGATCGAGAAGCTTGTTTGTTCGCTGCTAGAAAACGTGGATAGAATTATGGGTTTGTCGAACTATGTCAAAAATGTAAGGCTTTACATGGAGCTAGATGATTATTTCCTACTTTCACACCCCGAGATAAGAAGATTACCAGAGGCTAAAGCGCTCTTGTCTCGAAGGATACCCTTCAAAGCAGTGGCAGAACATAAGTTCCTCCTGCATGGACAACGCGGATCTATTGCAGAAATGGCTGGGTTCAGTGCTAGGTACCTTGAGCAGAAAATGGATGAGGTGTTAATGGCTAGAGGCATAGAGCTTAAACCGGGAAGAGATTACTTCGTGGATACGCCAAAACTTCCCTTAAATCCTATGTTGCAGGATGAGTACATCTTTATAAAGCATGGACACGGTGTGTTAGCTAGACATGTAACAGAGTTCACATGGCTTTATGCGCCTAGTATGATCGCTGTAGTGAGGCTGTACCTGGATAAAAACAAAATGGAATACGTTGATGAGGTTATCAAGGTATTCAATGATGTGCTTAGGTCGCTAGAGGAAATACAGATCAAGTGAGAAAGGAGTCGATAGTCGTTAGAAGTATTTCCATTTGCTGAGGGGTCAGCTTAGCAACTTTCCCTCTATCTATGTCAACTATTAAAAAGAATCCTATCTCGGCACGTGTTAATATCTTCTCGGTGGCTTCGATATCGCTATCAGGGTAAAATCTTTTTATTAATGAGATTAGATCGGATAGTCCTCTTCTACTCCGCGATCGTGTGCATGGCGGTCTTAACAAGATAAGCGGTATAGGTGGTATGTAGTGAGGCGGTATAGCGAATGCGAGAATATCAACGTGTTGCGAGATCGTCGCTATTTTCTTTGCTATCCTAGCTCTAAGATAGGAGTTGGGTTCTGTAGCGTATTCTGGTGGTACGAATCCATACTCGATCTCAACACATAGCTTACCCCGCTCAAGTTCTCCATAAACATCACAGACTATTCGAGGGGCTATGTTATGCTCTACATCAACGTGTTTAAAACCTTGAGCTCTTAGGTAGTGTGCAATCACAACCTCCGCTAATGCATGGTTAAGGCTGATCTTTCCACGTGCATAGAATCCCTTTATCTTCCCAACTATATCGTCTAGGTACACATGAGGGGCTAATCTCTCAAGCACTATGCGTATGTCTGTGTGAAGAGCCTCGCTATCCCCTCTGAACAAGGCTCTGCATCTCCTCTGCTGTAGGCTTTATCACAGGGTAAATAATACATTTTGAGATCACGACAGAGATTAAGTAGATCAGCACTCCTCGCAATATTGAACAAGTGTGTGATATCCGAGGTATCGCTGCATCCAAAGCCCGGGCATACCGGGATGAAGTATTTTAGTGCTAAATGTGTTAGAAAGGTCTCTACATTCCGCTCGTTAGTTATTAACACTAATGCTCCCAATACCCTGGTTTCCTGTAATTGCGTTAGTCTATCTATGTGCCAGAATACCCTCTTACGCTTCCTGCAGTGTCTTGCCACCCTTCCGTAGACTCCGTTCATGGCGGAGCCTATGTATGCATAGAGTCCTGGTTCTAGGTAACAGTGACTCTTCCCATAAGTTACTTCTATCGGAATATTTAGGGTGAACACGAGTATATATCCTCCTCTGATCGCAGTGCGCATGCCACGACCATGCTCTCTAATACTGCCTCGCTGCGCATTATAGGTTGCGGGGTTAGAAGTGAAGTTTGCCCTATGCTACAGCGTGAACGACCCGGCAGGAAGGGGCATAGCCTCTCGTCTGCTTGAACTAGTAGGTGATTTCCAGGAGGTTGAGGTTCCTAGATCCAAAGAAGCGTGGTATAGCGAAATGTTGAGCTCCTACCTAGTAGGGTTCGAAGAGGATGTGGTAGAATTTGATTTCTTGAACATTCTTGCCACCGCTGTCAACTACTTTGTAATTCTTTCACGACATAGCAGTGCTTCGGGAATGAAATCGTTTACGGTGCATCATCCTGGGGTAATAGAACGTGGTGAGAAGTCAAGTGTGTTTAAACTACCACCTTCTAATCCGTACCTTTCCTGGGCTGTATTGAAGTTCTTAAGAGATCTCAGAGAGGAATATGGATTGCTTGATTTCGACGTAACCTACGAGGCTACACATCACGGACCTACAGCCGTAGAGAAACCAATATGCTTTGTTGAGATTGGAAGCAGCTACGAAGAGTGGACAATGAAAGAAGCTCAGGTAGTGGTGGCTAGAGCAGTGCTAGGGTCCATTAAACAGTTAACCTCAAGTGGTAAATGTGCTTGTACAGTATCCGTGGGCTTTGGAGGAAGCCACTATGCTCCAAAGTTTACAGCTAGAGCGTTTAAGCTTGATGAGTGTTATGGTCATATAATCCCTGCCTACATCCTGAAGAGCTTGAGCGAGGCCGAAGTGAATAATGTTGCGAAACAGGCTATAAGATCTACACCCGAGATTCGTAGGGTAGTCATTGAGAAGAAGATAAGAAAAGGTATTCGTGAAGCGATTAAAGAAGTAGCTAGAGCTTTAGGATTAGAGGTTGTTGAGGTATAGAACTCCTTGAAGGTCATTAACACGGAGGAGATACTGAAGAGAGACAACTATAATTACCTCTACTTTGAAGAGAGCCCCTCTGAGCCCGAAACCGTAGACATGACCTTCGCCGATATACTTCCGCAATTAACAAAAGGCGATGAGAGATGTCGATACTTAGCTAAGCAACGTATGTATAAACATCAGCTTGAGGTTTTCAAAAATCTTGCACAAGGAAAGAATGTGGTATTGGTATCGGGCACGGGTTCCGGAAAAACTGAGAGCTGGGCCATGTATGTACTGAAGAACAAAATCCGTACCCTAGCAATATATCCCACATTGGCGCTTACGGATGACCAGTTTCAACGTCTTAAGAGTTACCTGAATGCGGTTAGCGGCGAACTAAAGGTAATGCGCATTGATTCTACATATGTAAGGGATTTAATGAATAGGTATGGACCCGCTAAGGCAAGATACGTGTTGGCAAAGGACGTATTATCCACCCTTATACTACTAACAAACCCAGCATTCTTGTTAGCTGATCTCAAGAGATTGATAACACATGGATCTTCGTGGCTTTCCGAGTTTCTAAGAGAAGTAAGGTTGATTGTGGTTGATGAACTTGACTTCTATGGTTCTTCTAGAGCTAGTTTGCTAATTGCAATGCTTGAGCTGCTTGCCGAGATAACACATAAACCTCAGATCGTGGTTTTAGGCGCTACTGTTGGAGGCGTAGATAATCTGAAGAAACATCTTGATAGAGTGACAGGAAGAGAAACGGTAGTGATTAGGGGCAAAGCATTTCGTGTTAGGAATAGATGGTACATCGTGCTAGGTAGAAACCTCTACAATCTGTGGAGACTTGCTAAGACATTGGTAAGAGAAAATCCCAAATTGTCCTATCTACAGCCGCTGGCGAGCTCCTTCGACGAGTTCAAGAAGTATTTTTCGTTAGTAGTTGAAGAATTGAGAAGTGCTGGTTACAGAATCGAAGAGCCTTATCCAGAATATGAAAAGATCTTAGCACGATATGTTATAGGTGAAGAAGATGGAGTTACTATAGTGTTCTGCCCAAGCATACGTTCTGCCGAAAGATTAGCTGCAAGAGTAGGTATGCTTATACCTTCCGAATATCGCGATAAAGTTGCTGTGCATCACCATCTAGTACCCAAGGATGTAAGAACAAGGATAGAGGAAGGACTCAGGAGAAACACCATAAAGGTTGTCTTCACTGTAAGAACGCTATTGCAGGGAATCGATATAGGAACAGTTGTAAGGGTTATTCACTACGGTCTACCACGCGATATAAGAGAACTTAGACAACGTGAAGGGCGTAAAGGTAGGCGAAGAGAAATACCGTTCACCGAAAGTATAGTATTGCCGCTGTTTCCGTGGGATCGAGAACTTGTTTCGCTTGGTCTTGACGCTCTTAAGGAATGGCTATCACAAGAGGTTGAAGGAGTTTATATAAATCCCGAGAATGATTATGTAAAACTCTTCAAAGCTTTAGTAAAGTACTTCACAAGGCAGGAACTTGAGGATAAAGAGCTTGAGCTGTTGAAGGCTCTCGGGTTAATAGAGTTTCAACGTTCACTATATGGAGAAAGACTTGTTTTGAGCTCTGAGGGTAGAAGAGTGTGGTTCTACATAAACTTCTACGAGTTTGGACCACCTTACGGAGTTCCTCGCTTTATTAAAAAAGATGACGAAGTTAAACCGCTTGAAGAAGTTTCAAGAAGAGATTTCGTTGAGAAGTTTCAGCTGTATAATTTCGATGTAGGTAACGAGGCCATAGTTTTGAAAGCTGACCCTAGGCGAGGTATTGTGGAAAAACCCTTAAGCGAAGCGCTGAGGGAACCTGATGAAGTATTAGCCGAGGTTTCGAGGCATTATGCATTGATAAAGCTTAGATGGGGTGAGAAGGCGGATCTCCGCTCAGATGTTCTGAGTGGTAGACTTCAGTCGCTAGTGGTGATATCTGTTAGGACTCCTGAGAAAGGTTTTGGGTTCTTCCTCGAAGAACCACTTTATGTTAAATGGTTAGTGGAATCTTCTAGGCCACGCCCCGTCAAGATAGGTGATAGAATTGTTGTTACATACAGACGAGAATCTATTGAAGTACCTGCTCCTTGCATCGGATCCTATAAAGGGCTTACTTATGGTTTTACGATAGAGCTTCCTCCGCGTGTAAAGGTAGAGGAAGCTAAAGTTGCAGCAGCTGCTCTACAGGTAACCCTCAGACTATCTGACTACAAAATCCCCTTAAGGGAGGTCGAATTTGTAGTTCAGGAACAGGTGAAGTCGAGACCTATACTCTTAGTGTGGGAGCCGGAACCTGCAGGTATACTAACAAGTATTGACTGGAATAAGATACGCGATTCTGTTGACAAGCTAGGTTCAAGTCCAATACACTTTGTGTTGCTGAAGGCCGTCGACGATATAGCTGCTATGTACTTTGCTGATGTACTTAGGGGTGATTGGAAGAAAGTTAAGGAGCTAGCCAATGAGCTCTTGGATCATGTAGTATTCAAGATACACGGCGTGATCCCTTCCCTGAAACCTCTCTTACAAGGTAAGGATAAAGTAATATCTCTGTACGTGGAACAAATTTCGTTTCGGGGAATGAACTACTGGTGCTTATCATCCTACGGCAGTGCCCCTGTTGCTTTAAAAGAATCAGCTCTATGTGCTTCCTTCGAAAGTACTCCATGTACGGAGGTTATCAAAGGTTTAAAAGAGATTCTAGATTACACCTATAGAACCAGTAATGTGCTCCTCGTACACTTCGGACAGCTTTCTATGTTACAAACTATAGCCTCCGAAGATAGGACAGCCGCATTGCTCTTCGACGTACTACGCAACGAAGGAAGAATTATAGATCTCTACCCATTAGTGGTGAAAATCTACAGAAGGGACGTCTCCTTAGGAGACGTTGTTGAAATCGTAGCAAAATTCACGCACAGTAAACGTAGACCTCTTATTCCTCGGTGCAGAGAAAGCGAGCGGAGGTGTGGAGATGAGATTAAGCGAGTTTGTAGCTACATAGCGCGAACACTGTACATACTAGCCACGGGAAGAGTGACTTAAGTTGGTTGATGAGCGCGCTGGAATCTGAGAGGTGATGTGATTTCAGCGGGCTGACGCTTTAATCTATAACTAATGTTTCGCCATTTGATGGAACGTATACCTTCACACCCAGCTCCTCCTCGACAAGAGCAGCGAAATCAAAAGCTGTGGGATCATTGCCGTGGACCACAACCACATTCTCGAGACCTTTCACACTCTTCAGTATTCTGATGAGTCCGCTTACTCCTGCATGACTTGAGAAGTCGAACCAACGCACCTTTGCTTGGACCTTGGGACCCAGTTCTTCAAACACACCCTCTTCAAGAACTCTCCTCCCTGGCGTTGAAGGCGCTTGGAAACTAACGAATATCAGAGCACTGTTCTTGTCACTCCACATACGCTTTATATAGTAGAGAGCTGGACCTCCCTTCAACATTCCCGCGGGTGTCACTATTACGGCTCCGCGTTCCTTAAGGATTTTCCTGCGCATGCTGGACTTGGTTACCGGCGTGAAGATCCTGTAGGCCTTTTCTAACAAGTCAATTCTATTGAGACCTTCGGGATTATTCAGCAATATCTCCATGATATGCCTGGCCATACCATCGTAATACACGTTGGCGTACGGCATCTTCTCGGCTAAGAGGCATAGAATCTCTTGAGATCTACCAAGAGCGAAAGCAGGGATAAGCACCCTACCTCCTTCTTCCACAACACTTTTGACAATAGACAGGAATTCCTCTTCGACCAACTCTCTGGGTGGATGATCTACATTGCCGTACGTAGACTCTATTATTACTGTATTTGCTTCTACACCGCTGAGCTCAACACCCTTTACAAGTTTGGTATCTATGGTATTCACGTCACCCGTATATAGCATGTACTTATTCCCTAGCTCTACCCTAAACATTGCACTTCCAGGTATGTGTCCAGCGTTGAACACGTCGACCTGCACGCCTGCAACTTCGACGGTGCTACCAAGTTTAGCCTCAACAACGCTTTCAAGCATAGTATTAAGTTCTGGGTATTCGAAAGGTAGGTAATAGCCAGCGAGCTTCAGCATATCTGATATCATTACCTGTGCAAGATTGCGGGTTAAACCAGTCATTAACACGGGTGTACGTTTCGATACGTACAGAAATGGAGCAGCACCTATATGATCTAGATGTGAGTGTGTTATCGCTATAAGATCCAGTTCTGCGGGTTTTGCTGGAAGCGGGAGGATAGGGATATCGTCCTCGCCCAGCCCTATACCATAATCGAAAAGAACCTTATGAGAACCATCGCTCACGATCACGGCAGCTCTTCCTACCTCACGCCCTCCGCCAAGTATAGATATGCTTAGCTTTGCCAAACACCATCACCACGGCTGTTGCATGAACATGAGAGACGATATATACTCGTACCACACCTCTGTATGTGGGAGAGGCGTATTGCTACCTATAAATCCGAGGGAGCTTCAAAGACAGCTCAGGCAGCTAAAAAGAATGGGCATTTCAATAAACCAGCTAGAAGGAGTTAAGAAGGTGATTCTAGAGCTCGAAGACAAGGATCTAGTGCTTGAGGAACCTCAAGTAATGGTCATGGAGTTCGGACAACAGAAAGTATATCAAATTGTTGCTGGTAAGGTACGCGAAGTGGCTAGGGAAAGCATCAGAGAAGCTGAGCCTGCTATAAGTATTAGTGAGGATGATGTGAGATTCGTAGCAGAGTATGCAGGCGTTAGTGAGGAGGAGGCTAGGCAAGCTCTAATAAGGGCTAAGGGAGATATAGCAGCAGCACTTATGATGCTTCAGCAGAAGAGCGGTTAAGAACTTAGGGAAGTACTGAGTTCTACATAGCCCGTACGCGGCTCGACGGCTCTTCTAAGCTTGCTGACAAGCTCATCGACTGTTGCAGCCAAGCTCAGTATAAACGGAATGTGCTCAAGCTCAGCGATTTTAAGTGCTAACGGATCAACAGTTCTCCGAGGGCCGTGTATCACTATCGCAGCAGGTTTCAAAGGTGAGACCCTCACCGCGACCATCGGTGAACGACCCTTGGATACACGTGTGAAGATCACAGCTCTTTCACTTGTCATCCCCAGAAGTTGCCAGTACTCATAACCACGCATTGTCTCTATAGCTCTGATGCTATCGACCACCGTATAGCCGTAAATAGGCTTATTGTCGACAAAGGTGTTTAGCACAATACCCTCTACAAGCTCTACTAACTGGGCAACCGTTATGGGATTCCAGAACTCGTGCATATCAATAACAGCGTCCATCCGGGGAACAACGTTGCTCAGCAGATTTCTTACAGTAGGCCACCCGCGCGCCTCATCAGCTCTTAGCAGCGCCTCAACAAATCTCTTCAGAAATCTCGCGCCGGGGACACGTCTTCCTTTCTCGTAGTCGCTTAAAACGCTGGGCGAGATACCCATGAGTTTAGCGAGCTCTGATTGTGTTAAGCCGAAGATCTCACGCCACTTCCTCATGGCAGAGGCCGTGTTCTCTGCCAGCACTATGTCTCCTGCTATGCGCCGGGCAATTACTTCAATAGCGTAGCGGGAGACCAAGGCTGGTACCACTCATTCTGATTATGTTCAAGCTTTAAAAGCAGCTCAGAACAGTAAGTGTGCATGGCTGGGCCCGTCGTCTAGCCTGGTAGGATGCGGGGTACACCGAGTACTCGGTGCCCGACTCGGGACCTACAGGCGAAAGTCCCCGTGGTCCGGGGTTCAAATCCCCGCGGGCCCACCATTCTCTCCTCACTTCATCGTCAGGTCTATGCGGTTACCCTTTGACGCTACAACTATGTCAAATATCATCTCAGCCGAGCTCTGCAAATAGTTACACGCTAGTCTTATACGCTCTAGCATACTTCTCACCTTGGGATATTCCTCCATACCAACCTTTTTCACCACTGAGTACTCAAGCTTAGAGAAATAGGATACTAATTCTGCTGTTATATCAACAGATTTGTTAGCTAGCAATACGTTTCTACTGTTAAGAGAGGCCATCATAACGTCTAGAGAGTAGTTTATGAGATCCGAGATTTCGGCTATAGGTTCTCTGAGAATCCTCGCCAGTTTTTCGAAGGTGCTGTCGCCATCTACAAGCTTAGCTATCGAAGATAGAGTATCCCCAACGTCCTCTAGCGATTTTATGAGTGCTCTGTACTCGGTGAGAAGTGGAAGTTCTTCAGCACTTTCCTGTTCACGTTGTGAGCTTAGCACATATGTGTAGCGTACGGCAAGTGTGTAGACTCTATCTAATTCGAATTCTAGCTCAAGCAGTTCTCTGAAAAGTGATGTTTTGAATTCATGAAGTCCTGCATTGAGGTAGCTGATCATAGATTTTATTATGTTAATCATACGTGAAACCAGGTTCTGTATATTGTAGCGGGCCGTATCGATAAATACCTGAACAACTATTTTTGATAGGTCTTGCTCAACTATTTCCGCCCCTATTAAAGCTCGTACCATAGACCTTACTCCTTGAACCTGATCTGCAGTGAGGCTGGGATCCACACTCCTGATCACGATCTTATCATGACCCGTTATGTAGGAGGTGTAGATAGCTCTTCGGAGAAGTTCATCGCTCGTCTTGCTTGAGATGAGAATTTCGACTATGCTCTCTTCACGATGTACAGTTGAGCTATGAGGAACTACGACTAGGGTCCCGTCTTCGCGTACATTAATTCTTACAAGGTCCCCTGGTTTAAGCCCCATTACCTTAACCCACTCGGCAGGCAACGAGACCATGAGGGTTGATTTACCGAAGCGCTGTACTTTTCTCACTTCAGATAATCTCTTCATCTGCTATTACACCTCTTAAGTATCATTATCTACTTGATCACACTTAAACCTATCCTTACCCCTTGTTCACGAAATTTATATATGTTTAATATGTCGCTATCGCTTTTAAATGGGTTTCTAAGAATGAAGATCAAGAAATCATAGCGCTACTTATTTCCGAATAAAGGGGGATTTTGTTGTTGATACAATGCGAAGATCTTCATAAAAAGGTTTATATCTCAAGTCCTACTCTCCTAGAGAAGTCGAAAACTGTAAGACTCACAATTTTACCGTTCTTTATTCTTACAACAATGTTGTTCTCGGTGAGTAATGATTCATCAGCGTCTTCTACATCGTAGCCGAAGTTTATGTACAGTATATCATTCTGTCTATCATATTCAAACCATATGTTCTCTATATCCGCTACTTCGAGGGGTTTCTCACTCTTAGTCTTGTCACTCATAGCTAAACACCTTTCAGCTTTAAGCAGGGTGTTAACTCCTCATATCCTTTTCTGGTTACTAGAACAGTATCCCCGATCTTAGCGCCGCCAAGGCCCAGGATATGTATCCCTGGCTCCACAGTCAGGATCATCCCCTCCTCGAGTACGGTATCCGTTTCTGGGGCGATGTACGGAGGTTCGTGAATCTCTAGCCCTATCCCGTGTCCCGTGGGGTGGATAAAGTACTTGCCGTAGCCTTTCATCTCTATATACTTCCTCGCTATGCTATCTAGGTCTCTAGCCCTGATACCGGTTCTAACCATGTTCTTTGTATTGAGTTGAGCTTCTTCAACGATCTTAGCTACGTCTCTAAGCTCTTTCTTAACCTTTGGCATTGCGTAAGTGAAGGTTGCATCTGCATTATACCCTTCGTACTCAACAACGATCTCTATGACCACAAGCTCGTTGATCTCTATTTTCTTGTTACTTGCTTTAGCATTATGTATAGCTGACCGGGTGCCTGACGCAATTATAGGAAAGACTCCCGGCCGCCCTTCTAATCGAATGATCTCAGATACTATCAACGATGCTAGGTCAAGCTCTGTAATACCTGCTCTTAGCTCGCTTAGAGCTTGATGTACAGACCTGCAAAGAATACTCCCTGCTTTTTTAATAGATTCGATCTCATCTGCCTCTTTAACAAGTCTGCTATACGTAAATATGTCCGAAACGTCGACAAGTTTCCATCTTTTTGCTAGATACCTAACAATACCATCACTGCACCACGTAGAGAGAAATCCCACGGAGTCTTTTTCGGGATCTAAATACTTGGTTGCAGCCCTGTCAACAGCTTCAACAATGTTATTAACGAGCATGTACTGATGATCGTATGATAACGGGTATGTAGAGTATAGGTAAACGTCTTGCGGCTTAACTTTCAGAGCTTCTTCGTATTTAGCGTGCTCGAGTACGTGTGTTATGAGTACATAGCTACATTTTCTCGAGTCTACTAAGAGAAGTGCTGCCGAATAATCAAGGTCGCCTCGTGTTACGTAACGGAAATTTGCCCGGTCAAAAATCATGACAGCTTGTACTCCTCTCTCGTTCAGCAATCTACATAATCTATCCCGAATTCTCAAAAGAACTCGCCCTACAAGTTCTTGTGACTAGCCCCTCCCAGTTAAAGCTGATTGTTATGTGCGACATAATGCTGAAATCGGGGCGAGTTCAACTTTCATTTTCCTTCTCCATAATAAGATTCTCGAGCGACCTATATCCCCGGAGCTTCAGAAGTTCTGAAAGCTTTTTCTTGTCTACTTTAAGCAATCCTTTTTCGATGAGTCTAAACAGCACTTTCCTAAGAACCCTCCTAATTTTCCATCTCATGTTTAGAGTCCCGAATAGCTTTATGGAAGCAGTTCTAATGCTCTGAAAACGTAGAACAGCATGCAGGATCCTACGCTCGTCGTCTCCTAGCTCCTTGCCTAAATACCTAAGTCCTAGTCTGGCGATATCTACAGGGCTAAGCCCTAGATAAACGTCATCAGGATTCAAATCAGTAAATCTCTGAATTACACGGAACTCTATTATTGTAACAACATCGTCAGGCAGAATCTTGCGGCTGTACACCCGTTCAAGATCTTTGAGTAGCTCTTCTAGGGAGCTATACCCATCTTTCTTAGCATCTTCTTCCGTAAGCTCTTTGATTCTCTTCACCTTCACGCTAGTTATCTTTGCCTTGGCAATAGGTCTACCTCCTCCATGTATTATTATTTCGTCGTACTTAGGTACAACCTCGCCAAGTCTAATCGTAGTGGTCTTGGTACCCTTTAATATCAAATCCGCAAATCTTCCCTTAACCATCAAGTGCCTTCTTAGATACACCTTCTTCATGTATAGGCCCCACCATGTATCTTTAGGAAACTACCACCCTCGATAGACGAGTAGTTTCGATGTTCCCTCTCCTTTTTAATATTGTGGTAATACCGCCTAATCAGGCATGCCGTAAGTAGTGGGGTAACAAGATGTTGCCAGAGGCGTTAGAGATCCTGATGAAGAACATTGAGCATATAAAGGCTAAGGTAGATGAGTTGCTGCCCCTAGATAAGATTAAGTACATAAAATCTTTATGGGTCGAGTGTGTTTCTCCATGCGCTTCCCGTATACGTGTAAATCTTGCTGGTATAGACAGCGGCTTCAATTATATTGAGTATAGAGGGTATGCACTATATGTGGTAGATGTAGCACTAGTTATGTTAAAACATGATGGAGAAGAACTTTATGAGGGTGATGTAGATGTAGACTTGTTTTCGAGTAACAACATTGAGCATGAACTATTTATTAAGGGTATTGAGCTAGAGACTAAGATGCTTAAGAGATCTATTAAGGAAAATCAAAACGGTCTTATCCTAGTGGATGGTTCGTTACTTGCTAAATCAAGTACTCTTCTTAGAACACGTGGTGAGTTAGAGCTTGTAAAGAATGGTAAAATGAAAAAGCCCAGTGAGATTCTGAGAGAAATGCTTGAAGCGGTTTCTAAGCTGGGCTTCCGAACTGTGTTCGTAGCGAAAAACTCTAGTTCCCGCGACATTCTAGGGTTTGCTAAAGGAGATGTTTACTACTTCGAGAAATACACAGATGGAGTTCCAGGTTACGCGAAGCCTGTTCTAGCTTCACGAATAAGTGGCGTATCCTCACTAATATCTAAACTCAGAGCTTTTGCAGGTATCCACGGAATTGAATATTTTGAAGACGTAGCGATAAGCTATCTCAGATTAAAGGAGGGAGGAAGAGTTTACAGAGTCGAGATACCGGTAAACTCTGTGCATGGTTCAGAAAATGTCCTAGAAGATGTAAAGCATCACATAAAGCTTCTCATGAGGATTCTAGAGCAAGGAAGTGTTGGAGGGTATCCCTACGTGCTACTTAGAGCCGATGAACTCGCAAGAATCACGCATAATGATATCAAGAGACTTGCTGGTATAGCAGGCATCCTTCTAGATCCCTCTGCTCGCGAACCATTGCGAGAGGTGTTCATAGTTGAAGCTTTTCGACAACGAATCTGAACATAGAAGTAGTTTAGTGGGTTATGTAGTAGGCGAATCGAGACCCTACATGGCCAACATAGTCTCTTTCAGACCGCTTCTTCTGGGAGAATATGTGTATATGGAGTACTACGGCTATCGCTCGCTAGCATTCGTGGAATCAACGGTTACTGGCAGCATGATTTTGAGCGAGAACATCCTCGATCCACGCGATGTCGAGAGGCTCGTTAAGGTGGTTCGGGGACACGAAAGGGTGTACTACTACCGGGGGCGTGTAAGGATTGTTGGTAATCTCGATCACAATGGCAGGGTCTCAATACCGCCAGTACCTCCTCCGCCCGGCACAGAGGTGTTCAGAGCACCTCCCACAATCCTTAGAAGGATCTTCAGCCCTGCTGAGGATGGGTGGGTCAAAGTCGGTACACTATTACGTGAGCCTACTGTTGAGGTAAGAGTTAACGTTAATAAAATAGTCTCAAAACATTTAGGGATCTTAGCCATGACGGGTATGGGTAAGAGCAACCTCGTTGCTTTGTTGTCCAAGAGAATAGGCGAGCTTGGAGGAACAGTCATAATATTTGACTATCACGGTGAGTACACAAACATGTTCTTCAGAAACGTGCATGTGAACGTAATAACACCTCAAATAAATCCCTACAAGTTAGAATTTGACGAACTTGCCAGACTTCTAGGGCTAAGACCAAACGCTACAAGACAGCGCATGGTATTATTAGAATGTTTCGAAAATCTGAAAAATGGTGATGATAAGAAGTATGGAATGAGCTTCTTTGATAAGCTAAGGAACTGTATCCAAGGTAAGGCGCTTCGTGTAGGAGAACCTGCACAGAAGGTACTAGAGTCGCTCATTACATATTCGCGACTACTGTGCAAGATAATAGATGAGAAGGTCGAGGATGTGCTTGAAAGAATAGAGCTTGGAGCTATTAACGTGGTAGATCTCAGCGAACTACGCGCATCGCAGGCTGATGCCGTTGTTGCTCATTGGCTTCAGCGTGTTCTTGAAGAAAGGAAACTTGCTCTGTGGAGCAGGTACAGCAGTGGAAGCCTTGTGAAACTGCCTATACCCGTGGTGGTGGTTCTTGAAGAAGCACACGTGTTTATCCCCATAGACGAAGATACTGCTACTAAGAAAACCGCTGAGCATATAGCGCGTGAGGGAAGGAAGTTTGGTGTAGGTATGATCGTAGTGTCGCAGAGACCTAGGGGGCTAGACCCTAACATACTAAGCCAGATGGGGAGCCTGGCTGTGCTAAGGATAGCGCATCCCGAAGATCGGTACTACATTGCTAAACACTGTGAAGCTGTTACACAAGAGCTCGTAGAGGAATTATCGGCGCTTAATGTCGGTGAAGCGCTTCTTCTCGGAGAGTGGGTTAGGATACCTACGGTTGCCAAAGTAGACTACGTCCCCGAGAAAAGGGTTGGTATAGACCTCGATGCTGTAGCTGAGTGGAGGGCTAGCAAAGTATATAAGAAGCTCAGTCGGATGACGAATAACCAAGCTCTATGAACTCAAGAACTTTCTCCAGCTCCTCATCAGTAAGGAGAATAGTCCAGTCAATCCAATTTTCTTGAGGCCTCTTACCATTTTTAAGTAGCTTCAAGATTTCCTCAACAACGTCCTCGGGTCTTTTATTAGTAACGTCTATCTCCACAACGAGTTCGGGTCCAAGCTCGTCAACAGCATTTCTAGTGCATACTCCAAGCAACTCTGCCTCCACATTTTCAGCAACCTTTCTGAGAGGCCACCCCCTCTTGATAAGCCTTTCCATAAGTATCAATGGGTGAAGTCTTAGTACGAAAACTTTCTTTACTAGCTCCTTCGGGGCTATCTCTGCGTAATGGCTATCAACGATAACCAGATCCCCTCTGCTTATATTAGCTAAGTAATCTCTAACACGCGACTCGTCAATCACATAGCTCTGTCTTGCCTCGTCGTACTCCACATACAATTTCTTTCTTACAACTAGATCCGAGAGATTGATGTAGAGCGCCTTGAGTTTTTCAGCAAGTAATCTTGCAACTGTACTCTTACCAGTACTGGGTGTTCCCGAGATACCTATGATCATCTGCCTCGCGACCTCCTTAAGAAGGTCTGTGGAGTGTTTTAAATTAAGCTCTCTAAACTGTGCACGGGGCTCTAGGAGTTGAGTAATATTGAGGTGGTGATCCTAGGGGATTGGGACGCTGATGGAGTAGTTTCAGCTGCAGAGCTCTTGTATGCGCAGAGGAACTTAGGATTGTATCCTATTAAGAAGCGCTGCAACGTTATGGTGAGACCGGTAGGTCCTAGAAGTATTGAGGAGGTTGCTGACGAGATTCTGAGCGTTGAACCGCGGGTCATAGCATTAGTCGACATACCTTTCACAACTTCGGTAGGCAAATTCCTTAGAGAAGCTAAGTCGAGAAGTATTTCCTTGGTCTACATAGACCACCACCTATCTACGATATTCAAAAGTAAAGAGTTAGAGAAAATTGTTGACGAGCTTATAGTGGGTAAGGTGCCTACGGCCTTGTTGGTATACCACCTACTTAAGACCATAGGAGCGAGGTTAACACCTCGTCTAGAGATGTTCGTAAGAGCAACGGGAGTTATCGAGAGAAGTAAAAGACCTTCTAAGAGATTGGAGCGTTTAGTTAGAATAGTCGTTGATATATCTAAAGCTCTCACTCATCTGAGAGAAGAAGAGTTGTGGCGTAGGCTCGTCGAATGGCTTGCATCGCCACTAGCATTTTCTGCTATGCCCTTTAGCCACGACGTCATCGAAAGGATCCGGAGAATTAGCGAAAGCAGTGATAAGAGGCTTAAGGAGCTTGCAACGGAGCTTGCTCCAACTGCACACAGAATATTCAATCTACGACTAGTGGATGCACGTGGCAAGCTAAGATCTAGGGGTGGGAGCGCTCTTGCATCGATGCTTTATAGAACTTTTCGATCGCCGGTGGCCGTGATCGTAGAAACCAAAGATCGTGCACCGCTACTTATAATTAGAGGTAAAGGTGCGTTACCTTACCGCATAGCCTTGGTCTTAGTAAGAATGGGGATTGTTGAGGATGCAGGTGGACACCAATCGTTAGCGCTTCTCAAGCTCAGAAAAGACGTAGATATCAATGAGGTAGAATCTATGCTTAGAAAAGCAATGCTTGAAGTCTCTAGAACTTTATGAACTTAATAGCTGTATCTCACGTAGCATCGATGTAGGCGTAGAACATTGTTGATGCGTTCGCTCAGTTTTAAAGTCCTAGGATACTGTGATAGGATCCTCGATGTACTAACCGACGATAAATGTCTGGCAGAGCCCCTATCGACGCTGGAGTACAGTAAAGGTAAGCCCCTGCTTACATTTCCTTCACCGAAGAAAGTTGATGATGTTGAGGTAGTGCTGTATATAGACAGAGGAGGTAGTAGAGCTTCTATAAGGTTAATGCCTAGGCATGTACCTATAGACTTTGCTAAAATGGGCATCTTGTGTCAAGATGAAGGAAAAGTTGAGAAGAAGTTAGAGGTGAAGCTTCACGTTAATCCTCTGCCTCTGGGTATAAGAACCGCACGTGTTTTGCTCTTCGCAGAGTATACGCTGCACGGTTTAAGTAGGGAGCTTAGCAAGTACTTAGTTGTCCGTTCTGAATTCGATGAAAGATTGAGTGTCTTAATGAAAGATGAGTTCATAGCTGAGGTCATTGCTAAGGGTAGACTAGTGAGAAAAGAGAGTATCGCAGGACTGCACCTCTTCAACAAGTTGAAAGAGCTGGTTGGCGAGCTGAGGTTGGGCAAGGCTCTAGTATCGGTAAGCAGTGGAGGTATTGACGCAAAATACTCTTTGTAGGAGCTAGCTATGAAGTTAAGGCTAAGAGGGGCGGTACTTCTCTAGAAGGTGGAGAGGCTTTAGAGCTGTTGAACAGACTGTCTGAGGCTACTGTGTTCGTATATGCGTGGAGTTGATGAGACGACCACGGTCTGAGGAGACAGTGATGAACGCATTCTACGCTGATCTCTACCGCAATAGTCTAATCTCCGAGATATTCCATGCATGCAGGGTGCGGATTGGTTGATTAAGGACTTTCTCTCCGTAAAGAATGTATTGTTTTTCGGAATAGGTGGCGGAGGAGATGTCGTTACAGCGGCAATGCTAGCTCTTGCCGCTCGTAGAGAAGGGTACCGAGCATATATTGGCTCAGTTGTCTGGGAGCGTATGTCCGTAGATCCAGTGCCAGGACCGATACCCATAGATGAGCTCGTCGGTGTACATAGGATAGGCAGATACTCAGCTATGGTTAAAGGCTCTTCAAGGGCGCTAAGAGGGGGGCGTGAGGTAGCATTCCAAGCATCAAATGTAGCCCAGGCACTTAATGAGGAGGTGGCGGTTGTTGACCTAAGTGCAGCTGCTGAGGGTGTTGCAGAAGGGTTAGCCGAACTTATTAGAGAACTAGATGTTGAAGCTGTGGTAGCGGTTGACGTGGGAGGTGACGTACTTGCTAAAGGTTACGAGGATGAGCTATGGTCTCCCTTGGCCGATGCTGTAGGGCTGGCAGCACTCGTGAGAGCAAGAGTTCAAGTACAGAAAGTCCTGGCGGTACACAGCATTGGTGCTGATGGCGAGCTCTCCCCTGGTTACATACTCGAGAGGATCAGCACCGTTAGTTCTCTAGGCGGGCTTCTAGGAGCTCGCGGGATTACAGCTAGGGATGTAGAGATCCTGGAAAGGCTACTTGAACATGCTCACAGTGAGGCGAGCAGAGTTCAGTTAGAGGCGTTCAAAGGGTGTTGGGGTCAGCATGTTATACGTGCTGGGAGCAGGGAAATAGAATGTTCACCACTCCAAACAATAACGTTCTTTCTCGATCCTTACATCACACTAGCTGTAGCGCCATTAGCACAAGCAGTGCTCTTCACTAAGAGTATCAAAGAGGCTAGGAGCATCCTTAACTCCATGGGAGTGTACACAGAGCTTGACTTGGAGGAAGATGCCTATACCTTCATGAGAAAGCATGGAAGGCTGCCTAGAGGTGATGAACTTAGGAAGCTTAGGGAAGAGGGTAGAGCCAGACTGCTTTTCAAAGCCCTTAGTAGGTATAGTGGGCATGGAGAATATGGTGAATAAGGTGAGAGCTTGAATGAGTTGAGAATTGTAGAGAATTTGTTTAGATGGAAGGTGGAAGAGTTCAAAGAAAAGGCAGAAAAGAAGCTAGAGAACGAGATCTATGTCACTGAACTTCTTATGTGCCCCCTGAAACCAAGACTCTTCAAGAAGTATCCTGAGCTAGCTCTCGCCCGAATATTCGAGCCAGTACTTATAATGGGAGATTTGCTGCATAGGGGAGCTGAACAGGTATTGAAGGAGATCTTCGGTGAAGATAACGTTGATGTGGAGGTTGAGGTGGAGCGGGAGGTTGTCGTTGAGGGTCAAAGCTATGTGATACGTGGAAGAATAGATGCTATAATAGGCGACACCATTGTTGAGATAAAGAGCGGTAGGAGTGATGTAGGAATCCCTCATAGGCATCACATTGACCAGTTGAGGTTGTACATGTGGATTAAGAACTTTAGTAAAGGCCTACTTCTCTACATAACAAACGATAGGATTACGGAATATCCTGTAACCCAGCCTATGAGTGATGGTGAGGTTATGGATCTCGTTAGGAGTTACTTAGAGATGAAACTAGTTCCCCGCTATTCTTGGGAATGTAATTATTGTCCTTATTCCGTGGTCTGCCCATCCAAGGTTAAGTAAACGCTTTATAGACTCTCACTAGCTATCCAAGAACGGTAGACGCCTTGTCTAGAGGAGATCGACGTAAGAACTCAGCCATAGGAGGAAGGCACGTATTTGGAAATTTATACGACGTAGATGAGGCAATAGCTTGTGATGAAGGCAGGCTCAGGAAAGCTGTATTGGAAGCTGCGGATCTTGTAGGTATGAGGGTTGCAGAGATAAAGAGCTGGACTTTCGGCGGTAAGAAAGGCGGGGTATCAGTCATAGCGATTCTGGTAGGAAGCCATATAGCGGTACACACATGGATAGAGTACCGTTACGCAACGGTTGATGTATATATTAGTGAAGCACAGAAAGACCCGTGGAGGGCTTTTGAACATCTAGTCAAAGTACTTAAACCTAGGTACTATACTGTTAGCTATGCTGACAGAAGTAGCCTCACGCTGATTAAAACTCCCCGAAGACCAGCGCTGTGATGAGGGTATAGGCTCTGATAAAGTGATGTGGCTGAGCTACGCTGAGCGGTCATGTACGGCTTATCGCCTATTCCGCTAGAGGAAGCTAGGCATGTGCTATGCTACCCTCAGTGGTACCCTAACTACTGCAACTTGTTGCTAGAAAGGCTGAGGAAGTATGGCGTTCGGGGAGTTGTGAGTTTAGGCAAAATGGAGGGCAGAGGCATTAGGATTCTAGGAAAAGGTCATGCAGCTATCGTGGTGGCAGTACTTCATGAGGAGCTCGGCATCGTCGCGGCCAAAATAAGAAGGTTTGACTCTAAGAGGCCTAGTATGGTACACGAAGCAAATCTTCTCAAAGTGTGTGAAAGAACTGGTTGTGTGCCAAGAGTTTACATAAGTAATGACCTTTTCGTTATCAGAGAGCTCGTGGAAGGACCCACGCTTAAGGAGCTCTTACTGGCTAGAGACAGAAGCGTCGTTAAACAAGCGCTGCTATCGCTACTTGGCTGTGTTCATAAGATAGGTCTCGCTGCTGTAGAGATTACCGAGATCTCATTGCCACTTTCCCAAGTAATCTACAGGGAAGGGGATCCTTCTAAGCCTGTGGTAGTAGACTTAGAGTCTGCAAGGATAAATCCGTGTGCAAGTAACGTGACAAGAGTCCTAGGTTTTATCCTCGGCCGCAGCGTAGCTGGAGTACCCGTGAGAACACTTCTTGACCTTGAAGACGAGGATGTTCTGGAGCTAAGAAGACTTGCAAGAAGGTATAAAGAGTGTAAGGATGAGCGTGGATGTAAAGAAGAGGTATTCGCAGAAATACTGAATGCGTTCCGACGAAGGAGCTTGTGAAATTAGGTTATCGGTTCCAGGCTGACTTCATCAGGTTTCTCAGCACCGGAGGCGTGTTCACATCATCCGTCTAGGGGATTCATCCTGGTTAGGAGGAGAAGTGGTGCCGCCGGGGGGATTCGAACCCCCGACCTCCCGGTCTTCAGCCGGGCGCTCTCCCCGCTGAGCTACGGCGGCTCCATCTTTAGGTGGTATGAACTGAGATAAATAAGGCTTAAAGAAGAAGTGCTTATATATCGAGTACTGCAGATACGAACCACTTACCGTTCCTATTCTCGACCCTCATCTCTGCATAGGTTACGGCTTTCACCACCGTGCCGGGGATATGTTTTTTGCGGTCAAATTTCTCTCCGTAGACTTTTGCCTTCAGCAGGTAATCCTCGCCTACTCTGCTAATCTCCATAACTTGGAACTTGGAAAAGACGAGGTTCTGCGAGTCGTGATAGTAAAGCAATTCTTCGAGCCATTGATACAGCAAGTTTTCTAGGTCAAACCCCTTTACTTCGATGGAAAATTCCTCTCTCGGTTCCACCTTCTCGATATCGGTTATGAGCGTAAACATTGCTTTGGCGGCTTCCTCGAAAGCGGCTTCTAGGGTTGGGCCCCAAGCTTCTATTATAACGTCCGCTGTATGCTCCCTATACCTAAACCCTCTTTCATTATTCATGTTCAAAGCTCTGCCCATTACATACTAATACTGGGGCACGTTTATATAGACGCAGACGAGATCCTCGGCCGGTCAGGTGCAACGCTATGAACAGGGATCAGGTCATAGGTTTGGGTATGTTAGGAGGCTCGATCCTCATAATCGTAGCAGTGATATACTTGTTATTCTTCGCGGGGGAGAGCCTAGCGATCCTCACGATGAAGCTCATTGCCACGATAGCTGTCGTGGGGGTTATGGGCATACTTGGCTGGATAGGCTATACACTTGCTACTACACCTCCTCCGAAACCTATCGAGGAGATTGAGAAGGAATTAGAAGAAGAGCTGAAGAAACTAGAGGAGGAAGTAAAAAAGGAGGAGAAGAGCGAGAAAGCCGAGGAATCTAAATCTGGAAGCAGTAGATAGAGGCGTCGGTCAAATGCCTTATCATCATCTGATCAGAGCCGGAGGGTACTCTTCATCCACCTAAGCATCCGTCTTTACAGTAAGGTTAATAATGGTTATGAAGAGGTTGAAGATATGAAGAGCGGGCTGAGACCTGGTCTTGTCTGTAGAAAGGAGTTTATAGTAACGCCCAGTCATGTAGCTAAGGTTGTTGGCAGCGGTGATGTGGATGTATTGTCTACCCCCTCTATGATAGCATTTATGGAATCCGCAGCTATGGAATGTGTCAAAAATCTGTTGGAGCCTGATGTGATTACAGTCGGAATAAGGGTATGCGTATCCCATAAAGCCCCAGTTCCGATAGGTGAAAAAATAGCTGTAGAGGCAAAACTTGTAGGCATTGATGGTAGAAAGCTCACGTTTGAAGTACGAGCAATGTTTAAGGACATTGTAGTGGGTGAGGGTATTCACGAGAGGTATGTGATAGAGCGGAGTAGGTTCCTTGAAAAGGTTAAGAATCTTGCCCGGCGAAGAGTCTGAGTTATATAGGCCCTAGATACCTTCTTACTATCCCACGCACTTTTTTGCAGATCCTGATGATGCGGTCGCCAACCTTGGGCTCTCTACCCTTATGCTCTACAACTACAGGTTTTAGAACCCCGTTTATGAATGCTGGAAGACCTTTGTCAAGCCCTTCGCTGTAGCCTCCTTCCAACACTATGAGTATACCTGTCGAAGAGTATTTAGCCGAGAGCATAGAGATTATCGAGCCTATTACCTTGTACCCTCTGTAAGTCAAGTTCATGAATGCTAGACCATCGTTTTGATACGCATCGAAACCAGCTGATACAAGAAACGTGCGGGGCCTAATTACCTCTATAATCGGTATTATCAACTCCTTGAATACATACACGTAATCCTCGTCTCCCGTAGCAGTGGGAAGAGGAATATTGATTTTAGTTCCCTCGCCCTCTCCTCCACCTACATCATGCACGTACCCTGTTCCCGGATAGAGATAGTCACCATGTACATCTATATGTACGATGTTCGCCGAGTACCAGAAGATCTCTTGGGTTCCATTGCCGTGGTGCACATCTATATCTAATATCAGTACAGGTGTGAACTTCATCTCGACAGCTCTTCTAGCTGCTATGGCGACGTTGTTAAATATGCAAAATCCTTGTGTAGGAGCGCCTAGAGCCTTGCCGCTAATACCTGCGTGGTGCCCGGGTGGTCTTACTAAAGCTAGTGCTACACTACATCGTTTCATCACATTGTTTTCGAATAGCTTGGTCGAGGTGGCTAATGCTGAGAGTGCGGCCCTCCAAGTGCCAGGAGATACATAGGTGTCTGCATCGATCCACCCATATCCACTGCTTAACCTTCTCACAAGTTCAACGTAGTCGTGACTATGGATTTCCTTGGCTAAATTGGCATCTGTAGACACATAGCTTAGTATATTGGCAGAATTCCATATCCCTTCTCTCCTAAGAGCTTCAATAGCTATTGTGAGTCTCTCGGGGTTTTCAGGATGGTAGGTTTGAGGAGGGGGTTTGTGATCAAGAAATACCTCTGAGTACCCTATGCAGAATTTCTGTGATGTGCTGCGCATGCTCTCTAAGGTTAGGTTGTTGGAAATTCTGTTAAATCTATGTTGACCTTTTTGATCCTCCGGATCCGTTGATCCAGAAGGGTCTGCGAATGGAAATTGTTTCCGCAAGAGCTTTCCTCACACATTCGCTACTTCGCTCGGCTAAGCACCTTCTTAGATCAACAGCTTGTGGATCCGCTATGCAGTACCTAAGCTTGCCATCGCTCGTGAGTCTTAGCCTGCTACACCTCATGCAGAACGCCGCGTGGTTTACCCAGCTTATCACTTCTATCTTAACACCGTTATCTAGTAATAGCACTGGCCTGGAATGCAGGTCCAGCCTAAGCCATTTCTTAGCAACCCTTCGTGAGATACTCTTAAGTACATCCGGAGCTTTTACGAAGTACTTCTCAAAGAAGTGCTGGGGTAAGGATATAGGTTCAAGCTCGATGAGGTTTATATCCGCACCTAGACTCGAAGCGAAATCAACTAATTTGGGCAGTTCAGCAGCGTTAATATTCTTAAGAACTACGTAGTTGAGTTTCACCTTAAGGCCTACGTCCGAGGCTTTAACAAGACCTTTTACTACACGATGAAGAGCATCAACCCCCGTCACATAGGCGTAGACAGCCCGTTTCAAGCTAGGTAAGTTAACGTTCACACGCATAAGACCTGCTTCAGAAAGCTCCTCAGCTAGGTCAATGAGCATGTAACCGTTGGTAGTAATGCTCAGGTCGCGGGGCTTCAACTCCGCCAATCTGCTAATGAGAGTAACGATATCGTTTCTAAGAAGCGGTTCGCCTCCGGTAAGCTTAAACTTATCGATACCTAACGTACGTAGAGTAGAAGCTATGAACACTATATCATCTACACTAATCTCATCTAGGTTATGTTCGAGAATCCCTTCTGCGTGACAGTACATACACCTATAGTTGCACTTAGCAGTAACACTTATTCTGAGGGAGTTGACAACACGCTCGAATCTATCAAGTAACACTTTGTGGCGCCTCCCGGGTTAGATAGGGGATACGGAAAAAATTAGACATTGCGTTCCGAGCAGTGATCGAATATGAAGGAGGTAGCTCTGGTGCTAAGTTACTACAAAAATTGGAGATACTGGGTCAATGCTATATGGGCTGCTGTGGAATGGAGCAGGGTGTCCGTCGATGTCGTACCTATAGAGCTCGGCGGTACACCCTTCTTTGACTGCTTATCTAGGTTAACAAGGAGATACAGAACTGTTGTTTTAGGAATAAGCTTCTTGACAACACAGCTCCCACAGATTTTAGACTTGATGAGGTTAATCAAGGAGTTCAGAGCTCGGCTACCAAAAGATAGAAAGCTTATGGTTGTTGCGGGAGGCCCTCACGCTACAGGAGATCCCCTCGGCACCCTAAAGATAGGTTTTGACCTAGTGGTGCACGGGGAGGGTGAAGCTACGATAATAGAGCTGCTAGGGAGAGTTCTGGATAATCCACGCGAAGTTCCCCGGGTATGCGGCACTGCTTGGATGGAGAATTCGCGTGTAGTGCTTAGGCGGAGACTTAAGCCTGTGAACCTTGATGATTACCCACCTTTTCCCTACTGGAGGAGGAGGTTTGGTCCTATAGAGATAATGAGGGGATGCGCCTCTGCGTGCTATTTCTGTCAGGTAAGCTTCATGTTTGGGAAGCCTAGGTACAGGTCTGTGCATAGTGTGGTAGAGGCATCTCATTATATGCTTAAAGCAGGTCTCCGTGACCTAAGGTTCATAGCTCCAAATTCACTGGGTTACCAGAGTCCAGATGGTGTAAAGCCTAACTACAGCGCTTTGGAAGAGCTGCTGTTTAAACTAAGAAAACTTGTCGATGATTACGGTGGAAGAATATTCTTCGGCTCGTTCCCCAGCGAGGTCAGGCCAGATAGTGTTGATCGTGAGTGTGTAGCTATTCTAAAGCGTTACGTTGATAATAAAAGGATTATTGTTGGTGCACAGTCTGGCTCTGAAAAGGTGCTAAAGCGCATACACCGCGGTCACACCGTGGAGCATGTACTCAACGCTGTTGAGATCCTGAGAGAATATGGGTTTGTACCCGAGGTAGATTTCATCTTCGGGCTTCCAGGGGAAGATGAGGAGGATGTTGAGATGACCATAAGTATTATGGAGAAGTTGGTTTCTATGGGAGCTAGAATCCATGCACACACCTTCATGCCCTTACCGGGAACTCCTTTTCACGACTATCCTCCTGGCAAAGTGGATAAGAGAATAAAGAAGGTTGTGACCAAGCTCGTAGGGGTTGGTAAAGCTTACGGTGAATGGGAGGAGCAGGAAAGGCTTGCTTACATGATATACGAGTATCGTAGAAGAGGTGTTATTGCGAATTGGTGTGAGATAGTGAAAAATGTTGATATGAAAACATGTTAGGTCTTTGCTCCTCGTTGAGAAGAGGGTTGGTGAAGTCTGCGCGGAGTACCAGGTATATACTCTACGGATGGTCTTCTAATGCCCTCCTGTGGATAGAGCTCCATCAATGCGTAAACTTCTTCAGGAAGTTCTTCACGTACTGGTAGACCTAGCTTCCTCAGTTCATCTGTTGTTATTGGGTAGTCGTGGGTATAGTAGCCGCTGACAAGCTTATCAGCTATTTCTGCCGCTCTATCCGGCCCCACTTTATCCTTGATAAGTTCTTCGACCAAGATCTTCATCTGATTTATCGCCTTCTCTGCTATGTCGGCCATGATCAGCGTCTCGTCACTAACCTTATCGATACCCTTTAACTTCATAACCCTGACAACCGAGGGTGCAGGAATACTCCTATCTCCTAGCACTAACTGTGGGTCCAGGGGTCCCAGAACAGCGTCTCTGTCCATCCATATCTCGTCAGCTGCCAAGGCTATCAGCGTTCCCCCACTCATTGCGTAGTGGGGAACTATAACGATCTTCTTAGCTGGGTGCCTCTTCAATGCCATGGCGATCTGTGATGCTGCTAACACCAATCCTCCCGGAGTGTGCAGTATAAGCGCGATCGGAGTATCCGGAGGCGTGGATCTTATTGCCCGGAGGATGGCCTCCGAGTCTTCAATGGTTATGAAGCTGTAGACCGGTATCCCGAAGAGGCTTATCCTTTCCTGCCTGTGAACCATCGTCACTACCTTAGCTCCTAGCTTTCGCTCAAGTTGCTTTATGACTTCGGCGCGTGCGCTTTGTAGAGTCCGATAACGGAGCTGCGGAGTTAAGAATGTCAGGAACAGCCACAAGAAGAATAGGTACCATATAATATCGCCTAAGCCTATGTAAGGCGCGCCAGCGTCCAAATTTTCACCTCGGTAAATAGCTGCAGCTGGAGATAAATTGTAATTTTTTGTTAAGCTGTATGCTGTTCGTAGCCGCTATGTTTTTCTTCTGGTGGTATCGAAGAAGCTATGGGCTCTACGGGGTGATGTTGCCTTGGCGCGGAAGATACCGGTTGCCATGACCATAGCCGGCGTGGATTCTGGTGGTGGTGCGGGTATAGCCGCAGATCTAAAGACTTTTGCTGCTCTTGGAGTTCACGGAACAGTCGCCGTAACATCCGTAACGGCTCAAAACACCTATGAGGTGCGTGCGGTACACGACTTACCTCCGGAGATGGTCTCCAAGCAGATCGAGGCTGTGGCGGACGACCTAGGTATAGATGCTGCCAAGACGGGAATGCTCAGCAACTCAGCGATAATAGAGGAGGTTGCGAAGACTGTGAAGAGGTATGAATTCCTTCTAGTTGTCGACCCTGTAATGGTAGCCAAGAGCGGAGCTCCTTTGCTGCGTCCTGAAGCGATTAAGAGTCTTAAGGAGATCCTCATACCCATAGCCACGGTTGTAACTCCTAATAGGATGGAGGCCGAGAGACTTACGGGAGTTAAGATCAAGAGTATAGATGATGCCAAGATCGCTGCCAAGAAGATTGTGGAGGATCTAGGTGCGAGGAGCGCTGTTGTTAAAGGAGGGCATCTAGAGGGGGCTTACGCTGTTGACGTGCTTTATGTTGATGGTGACTTCAGAGTATTTGCGGTGCCGCGCATAAGAGAGGGCTGTACCCACGGAACCGGCTGTAGCTTTTCCGCAGCTATAGCTGCGGAACTCGCTAAAGGAAAGAGCATCGAAAAGGCGGTGGAGGTAGCGAAAAGGTTCGTAACATTAGCGATAGAGTACGGTTCTAAGATCGGGAGGGGGCACTGTCCGGTGAACCCTTCAGCATGGGTCGACATACCTGCGGAGAGATACAACACTTTAAAGAATGTTGAAGAAGCGCTTCGGCTACTGCTGAGATATGGCGAGGATATCGCTCCCTTCGTACCCGAGGTACAGATGAACGTAGTCATGGCACTCCCTGCACGTTACGCCCGTAGCCTCGATGATGTTGCGGGAGTTAAAGGTAGGATCGTCAGGTACGGCAATACGATGAAGCCTGCAGGTGAAGTCGATTTTGGCGTATCGAGGCATCTAGCACGCGCAGTCCTTAAGGCCATGGAGTTCGACCCCGAGGTCAGAGCAGCTCTCAATGTGAGGTACGATGAGCGTATTGTGGAAGCTGCGAAGAAGCTGGGCATGGTTGTATCCTTCTATGATAGAAGTGAAGAACCGGAGGAGGTTAAGCGTAGGGAAGGAGCAACAATTCCTTGGGGCATCGAGATCGCTATAAAAAGAGTTGGGAGTGTACCTGACTTAGTGTTCCACAGAGGTGATTGGGGTAAAGAACCTATGATCAACATCTTTGCGAGAAACGCGGTAGAAGCCGTGGAGAAACTATTGAAAATAATAAAGTTTATGAAGAGTGAAAGAGGCGTTTAAGGGGCGTTGTACAGAAGCCAAGCTCTATAAGGGAGATACGTGGGTAACAAGAACTCAATAATACTGATTTTGGAAGCAGCAATCTCAGGTTTCTACTTAGCAGTTAGTAGAAGCTTAGCCCCGCTGTATCTAGTCTCTCAAGGTTTGAAAGTACAGGAGCTTCTGCTGCTTTCCGCGTTGGGAAATCTACTCGCTGTCTTGACAATAAGATCCTTGTACTCGCTACTACAATCACGCGGGATCTCCGCCAGAACCCTGTTGTTAGTGCACGGCATTGAGAGAGTGCTATGGTGTTCAATACCATACCTAGGAATGCTCGGTCTAATAGGGTACTTAGCAGGCATCACTGTTGCTACTATGACAGGGTTCCTCATAACACTACTGATCATGGGTTTGGGCAACGAGGAACTGGTCAAGAAGGTTATGAGTAGGCGCACAGCCCTCTCGGCAACAACTAGTGTTGTCGCGCAGGTACTAGCAACACTAGCTCTTGCTGGAGGTGCTGAAATTCGTGAGCTGCTCTTAACAGCCTTAGGTATCGGGCTGCTGGCAACAGTAGTCTTATCACGCATGCATTTAGATAAGCTACGTTCTAAGCCCAGCACAGCTCCGGCGAGTGAAGCCCTCGAGAAGCAAGCTACAGTATTTCTGTACTTGCTATTCTTACTCGCGTCATCATCTATACTAAGTATTTCATGGCCCTCCTACCTCTTGAAGATCCTCAGTGTGCATACGTGGGTAGCCTCACTTCTATCAACCGTACAAACTCTAACAACTATAGTGGCGGCGTTCGTTTGGGTAAGAGTTGGGTTCAAAAGTTATCGTATTGCTATAGCGTTACTCCCCCTAGTACCTTTAGCTGCATTCTTAATCCGCGATCCGTACATGCATATACTACTTGCATCTGCTAACGTTCTTCTGTTTAGCGGTGCAAACTATTTTGGAGGTTTTATGTATGCACGTCTTGCGTACTACCTGGGACCTATTCGTGCTTCACTTTTCCTGATCTCGGCATCGGGTATGGCGCAAGTTGTAGGGCCGCTCATCTCGTATCTAGCGATGTTGCAGCTAGGCGTAGATGCGTTATTCATAGTGTCAAGCGCTCTTGCATTAGTATCCCTGATAATCGCCATGACCTCGATATCAGAGGTTGCGCTGGCTCCCGAGAAATATGTTAGGATCTACTCCAGGATTCTCTATAACGCCTCTATTGCTAGCTACACCACTATGATCATTGCTGCTAGAAGTGCTCTTACGCTGACACTCCAGTTATTGGCGTTGAGCAGTACTGCGATGCTTTTATTCCTATTTTTAAAGATGGCTTACTACATAGCGCTACTAAGCGGTGGGTGAGGAGAGATTGAGTAACGTACTAGTCGAGGCTTTCAGGCTTGCTCTAAGGGATCTTGCAGCAGTATTTCCGAGGATAGCTCTTTCGATAGTTGTAGTAGCGCTGATGTTTGCTGCAGGCCTTATACTAACGCGTTTTACGAAGTGGCTAGTTAATTTAACGAAGCTCGATAGCTATCTAGAGCCCTATGTGAGGAATATAGGTGTCAGAGCTTCTACGCTGATCCTCATAGTCATTAACGTAGGGATAGCTTTTGCAGCTATCTACGCCGTGTCCATGATCGTGGTGCCCAATTATTTGAATGAAGTTGTTAAAGCGTTGGAGTTCCTGGCAAAGCTCGTAAGCATTGTATTCATGGTAATATTCGTGTTTGTGATCGTGAACGCGATTACGGTGCACATGAGGATAGTGGCCAAGGTTAGGGGATTTATGGTGCTTCTAAGCGCGCTAATGGTCACGGTGCTAGTACTCGATGCAACGGCTCTAAGCCCTGAAGTAAAATACGCGCTTTCGTGGGGTATATCGCTAGGTTTAGGCATCTCGATAGGCGTATTTACTGCTTGGTACTTCTTCCATGAAGTATTCGAAAGGAAAAGCATTTAGGGATAGTCTCTGTGATCGAAAGAAATAATCTTTGTAACATAGACGCTAACGGTTAGTAGCTTGGAGTATGATAAAGGTAAAGCAATGCTCTTAGCAGTTCTTTCTCTACTGGTGATGCTATTCTCCATATTTATCCTCAACAACATCTCGCAGATACCCAAAGTATCTACGTGCAGAGCTCTAAGACTCAGCGAAAAACCGCTGGTATTACTCAGATACTTTAAAGAATTCACAATGGTACTAAAGCTGCATAGACCTGGCGAAGAAGATAGCACAACCTTTTTATCATGTCTATATGAAGGTGATGAAGATGAAGTATATAGATGTGAAATTGTGGGAGAGGAGGGTTGTACTAAAATAATGTTGACGCTAGATAAGAGCATGTATGTGAAGATGCTTGTTCTGACAACGCCCAACGGTAATAAGACCTTCACAGGCTTTGATGCTCATATGGTAGCGCAAACTCTATTTAGTGAACTCCTCGGAGCTCTTAGAATATATCTGTGCACGTATTCGCAGCTTCCAAACTATCTTAAGGAAGAGCTTGCTGAATCACGTGATACACAGATGGATTACGAGGTTAAGAGCGAAAAGGTGTTGCTCGGAGGAACTATTTATCCCTCTATACATGTGTACTTCACTGTTAGGTCCGTAGATATAAGACCTGTGGAGGGAGGAGAGATAACGCTTACGATGGTCAAGAGTGATTTATGGATAACAACACGTTATGTGTTAAGGGATCTCGCGGGTAGAATAGTAGCTCTTGAGATTCTCAACTTAACAATGAGATGAGAAGCGTGGTGAGCTCGTGGCTCAGAACGTAAAACTCTGCCGACATAACGACTTGTACGCTATTCGAAAATCTTTATATCGAAAGTTTTAAAATTTAGAGCATAGGAGTGCTGGCATGTTTAAACTCTCGGTAATAAGCGATGAGGTATCTCAAGATTTAGAGCGTGTAGCTAAGTTTGCGAAGAAGTTTAACTTGGATGGGATTGAGATACGAACAGTTTGGAATAAGCCTCCTCAGGAGCTGGTGGAGAAAGCATCCGAGATACGAACAATTCTGCACCGGCACGGTCTGGTAGTGCCATGTATAGCCTCTCCATTCTTTAAAGCTGATCTGGATAGCGAGGAGGAGTATAGGCAGCATATAACAATTCTAAGAAGGGTCATAGAATTTGCAAAAAGTCTTGATACAAACCTGATAAGGATATTCACGTTCTGGAGGAAGGGTCCGCTCGATAACTATCTAGCACTGATACTGAAGAAATTCGAAGAACCTCTCGATATAGTTAAGGAGGAGGGGGTCGTGGTCGCTGTAGAGAACGAACCAAGTACCCATGTGAATAACGGGAGGCGGTTAGCACAATTCCTTGACGCGCTCGGCAACCCAGCCTATGTAAAGGCATTGTGGGATCCTGGAAACGACATATCAGATCCTGAAGGTGAGATTCCGTACCCCGATGGTTACAACTATGTAAGGGGAAGGATAGTGCACATACACATCAAGGATGCTGTTAGGCTAGCTCCAGGTAAAGCAGAGCCCCGTCCAGTAGGAGAAGGCGACGTCGACTATGTGGGTCAATTAAAGGCATTGATAGACGATAAATATGACGGCTTTTTATCGCTCGAAACCCATTGGAGACCCAAGAAGAAGCTTACCGAGGAACAGCTGATAAAGCCGGGTGGAGCAGCCTTCTCAGAGATGGGCGAAGAAGCCTCGGAAGTGTGCATAAAGAATCTACTCTCGTTAATAAGAAGAATTGAGAAGCTTTAGGCATTGGCTATATTTTTAAGTCTCCATTCTTGAACCGAAGCTATGATAAATCCCACATGCACCCGTAATCAGTACAGATATTGTTGAACATATTTCCAGCGAATGAAACACGATAATACCTTATGATCAATGCATAGGAAATTGGTATTATTTACCTGCTAACTTCATCGATGCCGAATGTGTCAAGGCGGCGCTATCTGTGTCTAGGTTATGTATGAGTTGGAAAATCCTTAGGCACGGAATTTTAATGTTTCAGGTTCGACCTTATACCTAAGACTTCTACCGGTAAAGAATCGCTCGAACTCTTCAACTATGACTCCAAACAATGAGTGTCTACGTTCATCAGACGGTCCGGCGATGTGGGGTGTCAGGTATACGTTTTCCAGCTCATACAGTTCACTTTCCTTTGGTAGAGGCTCCTTTTCGAAGACGTCTAAGGCCGCGCCCGCAATCCATCCTTCTTTCAGAGCTTTTAACAGTGCTTTTTCGTCTATGACGGCACCTCTTGCTGTATTGATCAGGTACGCTGTTCTCTTCATTAGTCTTAGCTCCCTCTCTCCAATCATGTGGTGTGTCTCTTCTGTTAATGCAGCATGTATTGTAACGACGTCAGATTCTTTGAGGAGTGTATCAAGGTCAACAGCCTTACAGCCAAAACTATGAATGGTGTCCGCAGGAACATGAGGATCGTAGACTAGTATCTCAACTTCGAACGGCTTCAAGAGATCCACAAGATATCTTGCAATTCGTCCAAAGCCTACAACGCCTATGCATTTCCCTCGTAAGTCGTATGTAAAGAACTTATGTTGCTTCCTGAAATCCCAATTTTTGTTCTTCATAGCGTGTATGAAGTCTGGGATTCTCCTCAAGCAGTTCAATATCATGGCAAGAGTGAATTCAGCTACACTGATCGCTATTGCATCTGCTGCGTTTACAACAACTACCCCTCTTTTGAAGACCTCTTCAGTTACATAAGGCTTTACGCTGCCTGCTGCATGACCTATAATTTTAAGCTTATCAGCGTTGTCTAAGACCTCCTTCGTAAATCTTGGTGAACCCCAGCCCGTTATACATGCATCAACCCCCCTTATCATCTCACGCAGCTCTTCCTGGGTCAGATTTCTATCCTTATCATTGTATACTACCTCAGCAAACCTTTCCAGTCTCGCTCTATCCTCAGGTTTTGAGATTTCCTCCAACAAGGGCTTTGGCACGGTTACCAAGACTTTTATCTTCTCCCCTCCCAACACGGTAGCCCTCACACATACACTTAGATTATGGAAGTTGATAATCTCTTATATCTACAGAGACTTTAAAATAAGAAAGGCGTTCCCCTTGGTAAAGTTCACTGTCTACACACTTGCTTTTCCAAACTATAGCGCTGAGGAAGCGATAAAGGCAGCAGCTCAGCTAGGTTATGATGGTGTAGACATTCGAGTAAGGGAGGACGGACATGTATTTATCGATGCACCTAAAGAATTTAGGAAGAGACTTGTTGAACTCGCCGAATCCTTAGGTATTAGAATCTATGGTGTGTATACATACCTAGGGAGGAACTTCGTTGTACCCGATCCAAATGTTAGAAGACGTGCGTTAGAGGAGGCAAGAGCTCATCTAGATCTAGCTGTAGATCTGAATGGAGCTTACGTTAGGATATTCGCGGGTACTAAGGAGAGAACCGAGAGGAATATGAAGCTCTTCATTGAAATGTGTAGGCTCGTATGTAGAGAAGCCGAGGATAGAGGTCTACTTATAGGGATAGAGACGCACGGAGAACTAGTATATTCTGGCGATACGTGCAACTTAGTACTCGAGGAGGTTGGTTGCGATGCTCTTACTATAGTATACGATATCGCGCACATATACATGGAGGGGCTGAACCCGTTGGAGGAGCTAAAGAAGGTGGATCTCAATAAAGTAATAGCATTTCAATTTCACGACTTTAAGAAGGAGGACAGTAAATGGAGAGCAGTTCTTCTTAGTTATGGCGAGGTGCCTCACGATCCTGTGATAGAATACCTTAGAAGTCAGGGATACGATAAGTTTGTAGTTGATGAGTATGAGAAGTGGTGGCGCCCTGAACTACCGGATCCCATGGTAGGACTCAAGCATAATCTAAAATACCTCAAGGAGAAGTTTGGTGTTGTGAGATAATGGTGAGGATAAAGGAGGTCGAGGTCATACCATTAAAAATACCGTTCGTGAGACCATTCAAGATATCAAGAGGGTACGTTGGAGCTCCTGAGAAACCTGGAGAACATATCTACATCAAAATAGTTACCAGTGATGGTGAAGTAGGATGGGGAGAAGCTAGACCGATGCCTACATGGATGTACGAAACTATGGAATCCGTGTACACAACAATAAGGAAGTACCTGAGCGAAGCCCTAGTAGGGGAAGATCCATACAATATAATCAAGATACATAGAAAAATGGAGAAGATTATAGCTCCAGCTGTTACCATAGGTCAGCCTTTCGCTAAATCTGCGGTTGACATAGCGTTGCACGACCTAGTCGGGAAATTAATGGGTGCTCCGATCCACAGATTGCTCGGCGGGAAGATACATGATTACGTGGAGTTATCAGCTCTTATCTCCGGAACGCCCGATACCATAGCCGATTACGCTAGGGAGTTGTGGGGGAAGGGCTATAGATGCTTCAAGCTGAAGATAATGGGCGATGTTGAGGAGGACTACAAGTTGGTAAAGACATTGAATGAGGCGGTTCCAGAAGGCCTGATATGGCTTGATGCAAATCAAGCGTATACTAGCTATAGCCTACGTCTCCTTCTAAGGAAGATATCCAGTATGGAGAACATAATATGTATCGAGCAACCAGTCCCAACGTTCGACTTCCACGGTCTGAGTAGAATAGTAGAGAAAAGCGCAATCCCAATAGCCGTAGATGAATCGCTGTTCTCGCACTACGACCTAATAAAGCTCATATCTATGAATGCGCTAGACCTGCTGGTTCTCAAGGTGGCGAAATCGGGGATAAGAACCTCCTTGAAGATATACGCGTTAGCTGAAGCAGCTGGAATTAGCTGCATGGGAAGCGGGATGACGGAGAGCGGAGTAGGCTTCACCGCAGCACTGCATTTGTTCTCAACTATGGATCTGGTAGCGCCTGCCGACTTAAACGGACCACAATTCCTTAAAGACATGCTGGTCAAGGGGTTAGTGATAGAGGGAGCAAGAGCGAAGGTTCCAGATAGACCGGGCTTAGGCGTAGAAATAGACGAGAGAAAGCTAGAGGAATACCGGGTTAAACTGAGGTTATAGCAATACCATATGTATACACTCAACTTCATGAATTCCATCCTAGCAGAAGCTGTACGCTTTCTATCTCAGTCTTAAGCTCCAGAGCTTTCGATTTTGAACAGTTCAAAAGGTTTGATAATGTGCTAATTCCCAAGAACGGCTTCTCAACAGTACTTCTCGACAACACGCTGAAATTATGCTACAGGGCCTCCACCAAACTTAGAAACATCAACATTCCTAGATATCAACTATGATAATAACCCCTGTTCTACTCCAAGAAGCCGAAAATATTGTGGGAATTCCGTATAGAACATCTCGGCTGCGTGAGTCTACGATTTCCGCAAACCCTTGCAATGTCGCAATTATAGTTGTGGGTTCTGCAAAAGTGAGAAGTCCCCTACCTGCACCTCAGCCATGTGTAAAGGAGTTGGTAGAGGCTTCAAAATTAAAAGCTTTGGCAAAGAGAAAACCAAGAGTTCCTACAGCTGACTTGAATCACTTTACGTGACAAGTCAAAAAGATTAAGGAAAAGTAACTCATTTACTCTTGGTGGAGGCTTTTTGAAGGAAGTGGTGTTTTTTGAGGATCGCTATGTTGGGTTGAAGCTTGTTAAGGATTGCAGATGTTTATGTGTTTATAAGGTAGGTATAATTGGCCCTACCGATGTAAGGGATGACTTCTTTGAGGCTAATGAGGAAGTAGAGGCGGTTATGAAGAGCTTTAAGGAACAAGTTGTTGAGGCTGGCAAGCCTCCAAGAAAAGTCCTAATAGTTAAAGGTGTGAGGAGGCCTCAAGGAAAAACCTTCAAAATAGTCTTAGACGTAGAGACAGGGAAAATAATTAGAATTATGTATGAAGCCTAACATGTCTTGCTCTTGAAAATGCTCTTAACAATCTCGTCTAGCATCATGCTCACCTGGTAAGTACCTATGTAGACTCGATTTAGCAATACCGAGAAGCTTACAGCCATTATAAAGCTTAGCCTATCCTTGGCAACCCTAAGGATGCTATACCCAACACCATCACTCAGAGTCCTGACACCAACTCTCTTGAACGCCGAAAATCAGAACTCAAGCATGAGTTCCTAGAAGATTCGAGAACTAGGAATCATTGGCTAATATGTGTATGCTTTCATGAGGAACCAGGTGGTGTGGCGGGCCCGGGGGGATTTGAACCCCCGACCACCGGCTTAGGAGGCCGGCGCTCTGTCCTGGCTGAGCTACGGGCCCAGAGGGCTCTACCGTTAAGTTCGTAATGTAGCTTAGTTTTATAAGTATGATGCTCCGAGGCGATGACGTGCTTCACTACGCGAGCAGGCAAACATCTTATGTCTTCGCACTACTGTTTTCCGTATTACGTCTCCTCGTATAACTTCTTCAACAGGATAGCATCTTCCTCTAGATTAGGAGATTCCGATATTACGACTCCAGCCACGTTGAATTCTTTGAGCACCTTTATCACGGCTTTGTAGTTAAGATCTGATTCTTCTAGATTTAGATGCTCTATTTCGCCTCTATCACCGTACCTTATACCGCTTACGTGTATATGCATGGAGTGCAGGGCATCCTTACCAAGTTCGCGCTCTATGTACTCCATTAATTGTCTGAGCTCTTCATACGAGTTGTAGCCTCCTCGGCTTCTCGCATGGATATGTGCAAAGTCTATGCACGGCAGGATGGATAGGTCTAGATCTTGGGACAGCTTCACAACTTCCTCCAGACTTCCGAACTCCGCCAATCCCCCCATAGTCTCGGGTCTTAACCATATATCAATACCCTCAGACTTCAACCTCTCTACGACGTCCCTCACCGCGTCTCTTATTCTTCTATAGGTTTCTTCAGAGCTTCTCTTTCCGTAGTAACCTGGATGGAACACGACACTCCATGCACCTGCGATAAACCCTATCTTCGCGCTTTGGTAGATCCTCTCTTTGCTTGCCTCGACCTTGTTAGGATCGTCGGAATTGAGATTGATGTAGTATGGTGCGTGGACTGTAAGTACGATTCCTAGGTTCTGCGCTTCTTCTCTGACCTTCTGGGCCATGGTTTCCGACATCCTGACGCCTCTAACGAATTCGATCTCCATAGCGTCTAGTCCAAGCTCCCTGACTGTTCTAACACCCTCTATAGTTGACCTTCTCTTAGCGGCATGTGGTACGCCGGCAGGACCAAAATAAAGCCTGGTCAAGCAACGCGGCACACAAAACTCACCGTAGCCTAGGTTACGCTCTTGAGATTTAAGAACGCTCTGTGCTAGTCTCAACCAACGGAACTTCTAATAAAGCTAGTCTCTGCTAATAGTGTCTCGGTGAGAGTTTTGCGTATAAAGAACTTCGACGAACTTGCGATAACACCATTTCATAGAACCATTCTTGAAGCTCTACAAGTAGGGCTAGCAGCCGCTGATCCTCAGAAAGTAGTAGAGAAAGTACTACAACGAAGAGACTCCAGGCTGTCGATAACAGGTGACGAGATCGAGTTGAGGAGGCTACACGTAGTAGGCTTCGGTAAGGCGTCTGTGGGAATGGTTAAGGGGGTCATCAATGTTGTGGGGGATGCTGTGCAGGGAGGAGTTGCAATATCCCCCTTCTATGAAGGTAGGATAGGCCCTGTAGAGATCGTGAAAGGCGATCACCCCGTTCCAGGAGAGAATACTCTGAAATCTTCGCGCAGACTATTGCAATACCTCGAAGAAGCTGTTGAACCCGATGACGTCGTGCTAGTGCTGATCTCTGGAGGGGGTTCAGCACTTTTTGAGTTGCCCGAGGACGATATAGAGCTTAGCGAGATAGCCCAGATCTCTAAGGACCTCATGAGGGCCGGTGCGGATATAGTTGAGCTTAACACCGTTAGAAAACACCTCTCGGCTGTTAAAGGAGGCAAGCTGCTGAGGAAAATAAGAGCTAAGAAGGTCTACTCGCTCATAATAAGCGATGTTGTTGGAGATAGACTAGATACAATAGCATCAGGCCCTACAGCTCCCGACGCCACAACATTTAAGCAAGCTGTTGAGGTTCTCAGGAAGTATGGTCTCTGGAAAAAAATCCCCGCCAGGATCAGGGAGTGGCTCGAAAGAGGAGTTAAAGGTGAGGTACCTGAAACGGTTAAACCAGGAGACGAAGTCCTTAAGAAGGTGCGCAACATCATAGTTGCCAGCAACGCTATCTCTCTGGAGGCGATGGCTCAGTATCTAGAGGCGAAAGGGTATCGCGCAGTGATACTAACTCCGTATCTCGAAGGAGAAGCACGGGAAGTAGGAAAGGTTCTCGCCGCCATCGCTAAGAGCATAGCTGATAGGGGCTATCTAGCATCGCGACCAGCAGCGTTACTGGCAGGTGGCGAAACCACTGTCACGGTAAAGGGTAACGGTGTAGGCGGTAGAAACCAGGAGCTGTGCCTATCTATAGCCCTCGGTATCCATGGATATAGGAACATAGTATTCGGGTGTATGGGCAGCGATGGTGTGGATGGGGTCAGTCCCGCTGCTGGAGCTCTAGTAGATGGGAGTACGGTTGAAAAAGCGCTGGAGAAGGGCTTAGACCCCCTCAAGTACCTAGAGAACAACGATAGCTACACCTTCTTCTCAAAAGTGGGACTGGCTATAATGACAGGATACACGGGAACTAATGTTAATGATTTCGTTGTAGGACTAATTTTCTAGCCCGAGTGGCTACACAAAGGTGTGAAAGAAAATGAGACTCGTCGCAGTGCCTTTTGCATCTAAGGTTCACGGCGAGGAGTACTACCGTGGTGTACTTGATGAATTCCAGGCGCACCTAAATAGTCACGGGGTTGAGGTACTGGAGCCCGTGACAGATATTGAGGAGGCTGGTGTTCTGGCTAAAAAGCTCGGTGATAAGGTTGTTGTGCCTATTCTTCTAGTGCTTACGGGTGGTAGTAGCAGAATTGCGAGAAGGTTCATTGAGGTAGGAGATTTTAAATGTAGTGTACTGCTGGCACATGGTGAGCATAACAGCTTAGCTTCGGCAGTATCTGTGAGAGCAAGACTCGATATTGAGGGTAAACCCACGACAATATTCTATTGTGAAGAACTAGGGTATTCCTGTCGTAATGCGATCAATGAGGCTGTTACTGTAGCGCACACACTCAGCATGCTTCTAAGGAAGAGAGTAGGGGTCATAGGACGGGATGATAAGGACGATGAGATGCTGGACTATGAGATGTTTGCGGACTCGGAAACAGTTCCTATAACTTACGAAGAGCTCGATACATACCTTAAGAACGTTGATAAGGAGAGCGTTGACGAGGTGGCTGATGTACTTAGTGAGAAACTAGGGGTAGATGGGAGTACTATAACCGAGATAGCTAGACTATGTGCGGCTATGCATAGGTTGGTGGAGGACAAGTCGCTAAACTACATAACGATGGATTGTTTCCCCTACATACTACGCAGAGGATTTACACCCTGTATACCCCTAGCATACCTCAATAGCATCGGTGTTGTCGCAGGATGTGAGGGAGATCTGCAAGCCCTAGCGCTTATGGTGATAGCGCGTGGGCTCACCGGACACAGCGGCTGGATTGCGAATCCAAGCGGGTTTGAAAACGGGAGACTTGTACTAGCACACTGTACAGCTGCATTCGATATAGTTCAGACGCTACGTGCAGTACCTCACTTCGAATCAGGGAGACCTCTTGGCATCGCGGCATCATTTGGTAAAGATAAGTGGACACTAACATCACTTAGCTACGACTTCATGGTGCTGGGGGTAGCTAGGGCAAGAATGGTGAGAAGCGGTATGCTATCTAGGAATCGCTGTAGGACCCAAGCGATAGTCGATATAGGGAACTTGGATAAAGAAACACTGCTAGACATGGTACCGGCTAATCACCACGTGTTGATGGTGGCCGATCAGCGTGCTAGGCTTAGAAGAATAGCTAAACTCTTATCGCTTGAGTACCTAGAGTATTCCTGAGCGCAAGTTTCCTGGTTATGATGAATCGCCGCTGGCTGACCAGATGATGTGTTATCGGATTACTGATGGTATCCGTACATGGTGCGTACCATAAGAGTCGATTACCGTGATGTGCTGAGAGAAATACAACTTAGTGAGGAGAGGATCCCTGTAAGCATTAGGAGAATTGCGAAGATTTTTGGCTACCGCCCCTACATGGTACAGAGATACGTTGATATGCTAGGCTTGGAAGAAGCCTACAAACTCTTACAAGCATTTGAAAGAAGACCACCACCCGCAATAAGATGCAATACGTTGAAGATCGATTGCGAATCACTTACCAAGAGACTAGAACGTCTAGGATTCGGACCCAAGCCCGTGGAGTGGTGCAAGGATTACTGTTTTCGTGTTGTGAAAACACCTACTTCACCTTCTCTGGGCGCCACTCATGAATACTTCAAAGGCTTCTACTATGTTTACAGAGATATCGCGGCGCTCCTCCCCCCATTACTTCTAGATCCTCATCCTAACGAGCTTGTGCTGGACATGGCGGCAGCTCCCGGGGGTAAGGCAACTCACATAGCTCAGCTCATGAAGAATAGAGGGTTCCTCGTGGCGAACGACAAGGCTAAGACAAGACTGCCAGCTCTCATAGAGAATCTGATGCGTTTAGGAATAGTCAACACTGTGGTGACCTGTTTCGACGCTAGAGAGCTACCCTTAAAGCTTCGTCTGAGATTCGACAGGGTTTTGTTAGATGCTCCTTGTAGCGCTGAAGGAGCTATAATGTTCGATCCTGAACGGAAACGGAAGACATCTATTGAAGACTTAGCGAGGCTTGTGGCTCGGGAGATCGAGATGTTGTATGCAGCTATCGAAATGGCTAAAAATGGTGGTGTAATAGTCTATTCGACCTGCAGTATAGCACCTGAAGAAAATGAATATGTAGTTAACAAAGTAATAGATCTTCGGAACGACGTAGAGGTGATTGAGCCTAGGCTGAACGTAGGTTCTGAAGGACTTACGAGTTTTAGAGAACTAAAGTTTAGTAAAGATGTGAGGAAGTGCTTGAGGCTTTGGCCCCATAGACACGGGACTGAGGGGTTCTTCATATGTGTGCTGAGAAGAACACGCGCCTAAGTAGGGCGGGTCTTACCAAATTAATGAAATTCCTAGATAACATGGGTACAGGCTTAGCAGCATGCCTTGAAGAATTCGATCTCATGACTTCGAAATATTTGGGTATGAAACTGTTTGTTGCGGTATCCCGCCAAGCTGCCAAGCATATGCATCTAGATGCCGGGATCTCTAAAGGCGCGGTGTACGCCGGGTTAAACCTAGGCTTCTTAACTAAGAACATGTTTATTCCTTCTCCATGGCTCTTTGAGATTATCTACAAGTGTGTAAACACATACATATCAGCTGTTGAAGTCAAAGAGCGGGGGGTTAAGGCATTCCTTTACGGAAATGATATACTGCTGCAATCAGTAGAGAAAGTGTATCCTCCTATAGCAAAGAGGATGTTTGTAGCCGTGGTGGATGCTTCAGATGGACGCGTAGTAGGAGTGGCTTTGGCGCTGTACGGACAAGATGAGCTACAAACGCTTTTGTCTCGGTTGAGAGAGGGTTCCGAGGACCCCAACAAGGTGGTGATGAAGAATATCCTGGATATCGGGTGTTTCGTGCGTAGATGTGTTCCTAGAGTATGACGAACACTATATAAACCGCGACATAAGAACTAGAGATAGCCGGTGACAAGATGCGCCAAACGCGTTTAAAGCACTAGACCCAGAGCTACTTGCACGTGCAGGTCTTCTAGTGCAGTACTGTGTTTCGAAAATGAACGAACAGTTGAAGCCCCTAGGTTGCAGCATCGATGACAGAGGATTCCATTGCGACTTCCAGCCGCTGAAACCTGGAGTCTGGCTAGATGAGAAGAAGGCCTCTGAAATAGAGAAGAAAGTTGTTGAAGTAGAGATAGAAGGCGTAACCATTGAGAAGGTACCTTCTGAAAGTGAAGGCCTTCCAAAACTTCTTGAAAGAACAGCTATGTACATTGTGAACGGTGTTAAGGCGTTCCTTGAACCTAGTGTGAGGCCTTCTAATAAAAAGGTAGGTGCGTTGAAGATACTGAACATCTCTGCCCATAACCCAGAGCCAGAAGTTAGGTTACTAAGGCTCTCCGGAGTTGCTTTCGGTAGCCAAGAAGAGCTGGAGAGCTATTTTGCGTGGCTCAGAGAAGCTGCGGAGAGAGATCATAGAGTTATAGGTCAAAAACTAGACCTATTCTCATTCCATGAAGAGGTAGGGCCAGGGCTCGTTATATATCATCCTAAAGGACAAGTGATACGCGAGGAGCTAATTAGAATGATAAGAGAAGTCAACGAAAGGCTCGGGTATCGCGAGGTCTACACACCACATGTATATCGCTCGGTTTTATGGAAGATCAGCGGGCACTACTACCTTTATCGAGACAAGATGGTACTCGCTAATGTCGAGGATGAGGAGTATGGACTAAAACCGATGAACTGCCCAGGGCATATACTGATATACAAGTCTAGGCCTAGGAGTTACCGCGACTTACCGTTGAAGCTAAGTGAATTTGGAACAGTATACCGTTGGGAGAAGCGCGGCGAGCTCTATGGACTTCTCAGAGTGCGTGGTTTTACTCAGGACGATGGTCATGCGTTTCTGAGAGAGGATCAGGTGAAGGATGAGATTAAAGCTATACTTAAAGAGGTCATGTACGTCCTTGGACTCTTTGGTTTTCGCGGTGAGGGTGTGAAAGTCTACCTGTCTACTAGGCCTGAAAAGTACATAGGTACCGAGGAGATGTGGGATAAGGCTACTAGAGCTCTTGAAGAAGCTCTTAAGGAGCTGGGGATTCCTTACGAAGTAAGAGAGGGCGAAGGGGCGTTCTACGGGCCCAAGATAGACGTGCATTTTAGAGATAGTCTTGGTAGGTGGTGGCAGTGCAGCACAATACAGGTTGACTTTGCTCTGCCAGAGAGATTTGCGCTTGAGTACACCGATAGGGATGGGTCGAAGAAGAGACCGGTAATGATCCATCGCGCGATTCTAGGAAGCGTTGAGAGGTTCATGGCGATAATACTCGAGAACTTCGGGGGACGCCTACCAACGTGGCTTAGCCCAGTGCAGGTACGTGTGATTACAATGGTGTCTAAAGTACGTGACTACGCCGCTAGGATCGTGAACTTGCTGAAGAGCGAGGGGATAAGGGTAGATATAGATGATGGTGATGAGACCGTGTCTCGTAAGATTAAGAGAGCGTACGACGAGGCGGTGCCGTATATGATCATAGTGGGGATGCGAGAAGCTATGCAAGGCACTATCACGGTACGAGGAAGACGTAACCTGCAAGTTAAGGATGTCAACCCTGAATTATTCGTGAGACTTCTAAAGGATGAGATCGCTAAGCGTAGCATAAAACAAGAGGCACTTGAGAAGCTAGTCGAGCTTCAGCAACACAGTTCAAAAGGGAATCAATCTTTTTAACTATACGTTTGCTGGGGGTGTCCTTGAGGAGCCCGGAAATAGTTGCGTGGAATAAGGTGCGGTTAGGGGTTGAAGTCTTAGACAGAGTGCTTCCTTCGGGGGTCTACAGAAATTCTCTTATCATACTAGCAGGTCCAGGAGGTGCTGGTAAAAGTGTTCTGGTTGCACACATGACAAAGGCGCTCATGGAGCGGGAAGAGCCTGTAATATACGTAGCGCTGGATGATGATCCCAGAACGGTTCTCCAAAACTACATCTCATTTAAAATAGATGTAGCTCAGTTGATAAAGCGCGAACTGCTCATGATAATAGACTGTTTTTCATATAGACTTGGACATCCTCGTCCAGCAGTTAATGGTGTTATAAGAGAGGTAGAGCCTGATGAGCTTGAGAGGCTGCCGTACACGATCATAGATGTTGTGCTTGAGAAAGAGCTGCGCGGACGCGGACTTGTGGTGGTGGATTCACTTAACGAACTGCTCCTCCTCTACAACGAAAAAACTACGGTTGAAGTTCTAAGAAAGCTTAGGGCGCTTATAGCTAAAGGCGAGGGTATCTTGGTGTTTGCTACTCTGCATACATCGACAGACGACCAGCAGAAGTTCCTACGTTCCATAGAGCACCTCGTTGATGGTGTAATAGAGGTCTGGGTCACAGATGAAACCGGGCCGGGAGATAGTGCTGTTAGGAAGCTTATGGTGAGGAAGATGAAGGGTGTACATCACGTGTCCAGACCTATAAGGTTCTACGTAGATGCCGAGGGTCCGAAGTTAATTGAGTAGCTAGTCTCGCCTAAGAACTCTGAAGAACTTCCTTACAAGCGGGGAAAACTTCTTAAGTTCGTCCAAGTTTTCGGGCACCTTCACGAATATATCCTGAGTATACTTCCTATACTTACGAACAATAGATACTAGGTACAGTAAGTCCTCCACCGATGCCCTCGTCTTTTCATCATTAACAAGAGTTAGCACGAGATTGTTGATAACCTGTAGTATACGCGGACCCTCGACCTGTATCAGCTTCTTCAACAGATACACGGTGTTTACCTTGACCATCGAACCCTCGGCGCTCGCAACAACATATACGTAGAGCATATTTGCGTTTGGGACTTCTGAACACCTTCTCGGATGCAGCTTGCAGTCAATACTATCAACATAAACATCCTCTATAGCGTATGCAGTTCCTTGAGTTACATTCATCTCTAATCCTACTCGCGCCTCCGCGAACTTGTATATGAGAGCATCTTCGACGCTGAACTTGTGGTTCTTTGCGAATCTCCAGAAGCTTCTTATAGTTGATTCCGAAAGCCCAAGTTTCTTCCTTAGGATAGCAGTCGTAGCGGCTGGGGGATCTAGGCATATGAGCCCCTCATCAATACATCCAATAACTTGGCTCTTTACGGACTTGAGTATGTACCGGACGTAGTTAGTCTCCAAGCTGCCCATGGTTCAGCGCCGGAACTCTAACTTACATGCTAGATCTAGAGATGGGTTTAAGATAAAACTTCTAAGGTTCGAACGGAGACACCTAATAACTCCTTTATGCAACCCTTCTTAATGCCCTGCTACGAACCAGTATAAAAAATGTTATTGAGTTTAGCTCGTAAAATAATCAAGGCCCCATGTAAGCTGTGGTGATATATGTGAGTCTCAGTCCTTCACTGCGCAAAGGAATAAATGAGCTTGTGATAACGTTGATAATGCTAGGCGTGGCTATCGCGCTAGGCGTGGGTTTCTGGGCGTGGAGTAGCGGGTTTCTCGGCGGTGCATTAAGCCAGAGTAGCATCGCCGTCAATGGCATAGGTCAGGTTATCGGTGATTACGCTATTGTTACATTGAAGATCAGGAATCTGGGTTCGGTTAAGGTAAACATCGACGTAGATGGCATCATGCTAAAGGACTCTCAGAGAAACCCTATGAATTACGAGATCATTAGCGGTGATTCGGGAGTGATTACCTTGTTACCAGGGCAGGAGGTTCAACTTGTGCTACAGATAGAGGGTAGTGACATAGTTCCTGGTTCAAAGATCGTGGCAGTTGTTACGGGTGTAGACTCCAACGGCAACACAGTATCGGCTTCTACAGCTATCACGCTATTCGGATAACGTTATGTCTTAGAATTACCCCCAACTATTTTTACCTGCTTTTACCACATGCAAAATTCCTTCTAATGTATTTAAACAGCTGTTCTAGTTAAGTACGTTTAGGTGTTGAGGGCTTGAGCATAATTGAGGAGATCGAGCGCGAGGCCGAGAAGATTCTCGAAAGTGCACGGCGGGAAGCCCAAACGTTGATAGCCGAAGCCAAGAGTAGAGCTCGCAGGATTCTCGAGGACAAATCGTATCG